>JAFLEC010000165.1 GCA_017302095.1 Lysobacterales bacterium
GGCGCATTGGCGGGCGAGGCGATCGACGGCACGGAGGCTGCCGACGACGCACCGCTGGCTGCCGACGGCTCCCAGCCCGAGTTCGACTTCGATGACATCGCGCCGGCCGCGCCGGCCGTGGCCGAAGCAAGGGCGTCGAAGTTGGATGCCATTCCGCCGGCCGACGCGATCGAGAGCGCCGACCCGATCATTGACGATGTGCAAGTGGACATCGCGGATGCGGCGACAACGAGCGCATCCTCCGTGCCGAGCATCGACCGTCCGGTTCCGATGCCGGAAGCCCCCCTGAGCGCACTGGACACGGCGGAACCGGCGGCCACCTTTGCCGCCGAGGCTGCAATGCCGCTGGTCGAGGCCGAGCCACCCCGGGCCAGTGAACCCGACGCACCCGCTCTCGCCCTCATCGCAGGCGAAGTGCCGGCCCCGGTCGAAGCCATGGCGGAGTCCGAAGACGTGACCACGGCAGCAGTGGAGACGGTTGCGGTTCCCGCCACCGAGGTCGATCGCGCGGAACGCCTGCGCAGCCTGTTCGACCAGGCTCGCGACAGCGAGCCGGCGGTTGCCGTGGTCGAGGAAACCGCCTCCCCGGCCACGAACGCCGAGTCCGAGGCCGCTCCCGCCGACGACCAGGCGCCGCGCAGCGCCTGACCAGGCTGGTCCAGCGCGCCGTCAGCCGACGGCGCGCGCCGGATCCGCCAGCCCGTACAGGCCGACCATCCGTGCCAGCGCGATGCTGTCGCGGATCCCCAGCTTCTCGAACAGCCGGGACTTGTGGGTGTTGATCGTCTTCGCCGACAGGTTGAGCCGGCGGGCGATCGCTTCCTGGCGCATGCCCTGATTGAGCAGCAGCGCGACCTCGAGTTCCCTCGGGGTCAGCGCATCGAACGGCGAGCCGGCATCGCCGCGCAAGGTCGACAACGCCAACCCCTGGGCGATCGCAGTGGCCAGGTACTTCTTGCCGCGGGCGACGTCGCGCACGGCACGCAGCAGTTCGGCTGCCTCGCAGGCCTTGCCGACATAGCCCGAAGCCCCGGCTTCCAGCGCACGCTTCGGCATCGGCCCATCCTCCAACACCGTCACCGCGATCACCCGGGTGCCGAAATCGGCGCGGGCGATGCGTTCGATCACCTCCAGGCCGCTGATGCCCGGCAGGTTGAGGTCGCAGAGCACCACGTCAGGCTTGAGCCGGCGGATCTGCTGCAGGGCGTCTTCGCCGCTGTCGGCCTCGCCGACCACTTCGATGTCCACTTCCCGCCCCAGGATCATGCGGAACCCGGTGCGCACCAGCGCGTGGTCGTCGACCAGGAAAACCTTGATGCTCATGGCAGCTCCCCTCTGCTCGATGGGGGAACGCTACGCCCGCCGCGGGCAGCCGCCAACGCGGGAATTCCACATCGTCGGGTAGGAAAAGTCCTACAAGCGTGGCGGAGAGAGTGGGATTCGAACCCACGGTAGGCTCACACCTACGGCAGTTTTCAAGACTGCTGCCTTAAACCGCTCGGCCATCTCTCCGTTGTCGCGGCGCAATTGGCGCCGGTTTTACTCGGCGCATCCTGCGCCTCGCCCTTCGGGCCAGCGGCTGCGCCGCTGTTCGCTGCGGCATCCTGCCTCCGCAGGCAAGACCGCTGCCTTGAACCGCTCGGCCACGCTTCCGTGGCGGAATTGTCGCACGCAGTTGGCGTTCGGCACATTGGCACGACTGCCGGCGTCGCAACAGGCAGAGGCCATGCGTGGCCAGAATCCACCCCACCGCTTCCGCCACCTCACGCCTTCTTCGATTTCCTGCCCCGCCCGTCGCAACCGGGATCGCTGCACTGCAGGCGCGCCGCCTCCAGCATGGGCGGCAGCTTCTCGGCCAGGAAATCGATGAACACCCGCACCGCCGGCAGCATGCCGCGGCGCGACGCGAACACCGCATGCGCGATGCCCTGCGGCAGTCGCCATTCCGGCAGCACCACCTCCAGCTCACCGCTGCGCACCGCGTCGGCGCACATGGTCTCGGGCAAGAGCGTGATGCCGATGCCATCGCGCGCCATCGCCTGCATCATCGGGAAGTCGAAGCCGGTCACCCGCGGCTGCAGGTCGATGCGGCGCACTTCGCCATCCGGACCGTGCAATTCCCAACGCTGCCGGGCTTCGTCCTCGCTGATGCTCAAGGTGACGTGTTCGGCGAGCTGTTCGGGCGTGGTCGGCCGCCCGGCGCGATCGAGGTAGGCCGGACTGGCCACCAGCAATTCCTGGATCTGGCCGAAGCTGCGCATGACCAAGCTGCCGTCGTCGTCCAGCCGGCTGCGCACGCGCAGGGCCACGTCCACGCCCTCGTTGATCACGTCGATGCGGCGATTGCTGACCACCAGCTGGATGCGCACCTTCGGATACAGCGCCATGAACTCGGGCAAGAGCTTGGGGAATTGCTGCTGCGCCATCGAGACCGGCACGCTCACCCGCACCGCGCCGCGCGGTTCGGCGCTGAGCCGCTCCACCACTTCGCGCGCGGCCTGCGCCTCGGCCAGCATCGACTGGGTATGCCGATGCACGCTCATGCCGACGTCGGTCACCGCGAAGCGCCGGGTGGAGCGCTGCAACAGGCGCACCCCGAGTTCGTCCTCGAGCGCACTGATGCGCCGGCTCAGCCGCGACTTGGGGATGCCCAGCGCACGCTCGGCAGCGGCGAAGCCGCCGTGGTCCACGACGGCAGCGAAGTAATAGAGGTCGTTGAGGTCATTCACGACGATAATTCCATGTTTGGAACGATTCGTGATATTCGACTACGTTTATTCCAAGATGGCAACACCCCACGCTGTCTGGACCGCGGCATTGCCGCCCTGTCCGAGACACGCCATGAAACTCCTGCATCTGGACGCCAGCATCCTGGGCGACCGCTCCGCCAGCCGCGCCATCACCGCCGCCATCGTGGCCCGCTGGCGCCGCGACGTCCCCGGACTCGAGGTCCTGCATCGCGACCTCGCCGGCCAGCACGCCCTGCCCCACCTCGACGCCGCCTCGCTGGCCAAGGCCGATCCCGCTGAAGCCGCGCGGTCCGCGCGTGCGCTCGCCGATTTCCTGGCCGCCGACGTCATCGTCATCGGGGCACCGATGTACAACTTCGGCATCCCCAGCCAGCTCAAGGCGTGGATCGACCGCGTCGCGGTGGCCGGCACCACGTTCCGCTACGGCGCGAACGGCCCCGAGGGCCTGGTGCGCGGCAAGCGCGTGATCGTGGCCGCAACCTACGGCGGGCGCCATCCGGTCGAGAGCGGGCGCAACTTCGTCGAGCCCTACCTGCGCCAGGTGTTCGGATTCCTCGGCATCGAAGCGGTCGAATTCGTCGACGCCGACAGCCTGAATGTGTCGCCGGAGCAGCGGACCCGCGCGCTGGAAGCCGCGCAGGACAGGATCGACGCGATGCCGGCACGCGCGGCCTGAGGCCGCGCGGTCGGCTCAGGCGATCCGCTCGGCGCCGCCCATGTAGGGACGCAGCGCGGCGGGCACCTCGATGCTGCCGTCGGCCTGCTGGTAGTTCTCCATGACCGCGATCAGGGCACGACCGACGGCCACGCCCGAGCCGTTCAGGGTGTGCACCAGCTCCGGCTTGCCGGTCGCCGGGTTGCGCCAGCGCGCCTGCATCCGGCGCGCCTGGAAATCGCCGCAGTTGGAGCACGAGGAAATCTCGCGATAGGTGCCCTGCGACGGCAGCCAGACCTCGAGGTCGTAGGTCTTGCGCGCGGAGAAGCCCATGTCGCCGCTGCACAGCAGCATCCGGCGGTACGGCAGGCCCAGGGTTTCCAGCACGACCTCGGCGCAGCGGGTCATGCGCTCGTGCTCGGCATCGGATTCCTCCGGCCGGGCGATGCTGACCAGCTCGACCTTCTCGAACTGGTGCTGGCGGATCATGCCGCGGGTGTCGCGGCCGGCGGCGCCGGCCTCGGCGCGGAAGCACATCGAATGCGCGGTCATCCGCAGCGGCAGCCGCTCGGCATCGAGGATGTCATCGCGGACGATGTTGGTCAGCGGCACTTCCGAGGTCGGGATGAGGTAGCGCCGGTGCTCGCCGAGTTCGGTCGAGAACAGGTCCTCCTCAAACTTCGGCAGCTGCCCGGTGCCGCGCATCGAATCGGCATTGACCAGCAGCGGGACATTGGTCTCCTCGTAGCCGTGGCGGCCGGCGTGCAGGTCGAGCATGAACTGCGCCAGCGCCCGGTGCAGGCGCGCCAGCTGGCCGCGCAGCACGGTGAAGCGCGACCCCGACAGCTTGGCCGCGGTCTCGCCATCCAGCCAGCCATGCCGCTCGCCGAGGGCGACATGGTCCTTCACCTCGAAATCGAACGCGCGCGGGCTGCCCCAGCGATGGGTCTCGACGTTGTCGGCCTCGTCGCTGCCCGCCGGCACCGCGTCGTCGGGCAGGTTGGGGATGCCGGCGGCGATCGCGTCGATCTCCGCGCGGATCTCGTCGAGGCGGACCTCGGAGGCCTTCAACTCCTCGCCGAAGCCGGCGACTTCGACCATCACCGCGGACACGTCCTCGCCCTTGGCCTTGAGCATGCCGATCTGCTTGCTGCGCGTGTTGCGCAGGTTCTGCAGCTCCTGCGTGCGCACCTGCAACTGCTTGCGGTCGGCTTCCAGCGCCTCCAGGCGGCCCGCGTCGAGGTCGAAGCCGCGGCTGGCGCGCAGGCGCCCGGCGAGCTCGGCGGCGTGGTTGCGGAGGAGGACGGGATCAAGCATGGAGGCGGCATCGCGTGGGCGTGAACGCGCATTATCGCCCGACTCGACGGCGCTGCGGGATCGCGCTGGCCCTGTGCCAGAATGCGACGCATGCCTGCCCCCGACACGCCGCGCCGATTTCCGTTGCCGCCCCGCGTCCTCAAGCTGCTCGGCATCGCCTTCGCCGGCGGCCTGCTGCTGTTCCTGCTGGTCTGGTGGGACCAGCGCAACGACACCGAGTTCTTCACGGCCAGCCAGGCGACGCCCGAGGGCACCGAGCCCGCCGCCCTGCCGGTCCCGTTGCCGGCCGACGTGGCCACTGGCGACGACGCCGCCAGCG
>JAFLEC010000166.1 GCA_017302095.1 Lysobacterales bacterium
TTGGCATCGGAAGGCGTCTCGCCACCGCAGGCGGTCAGGGCCAGCGCAAGCGCAACAGCAAGCAACGATTTGGGTCGGGTCCACATGGCAGCGTCATCACCTGAGTAAAGAAGGCGGTGAGCCGTCGGCCGCCAAGCGGCAAACACGATGTCGCGTGGGGAGTACGCATCAGCGCGGGTGCGAATGGGGAACACACCCGGCGCCGTGACATCGGAACAGACGGCTCACCAGTGCACTATGAAGCCGCATTTCCGGCGATGTGACATGTGCCGGTAGAGAGCATGACTTCCGGCGGATTCAGAGTTCCGGTCGCGATCAACCGCGGTGGAGCGGGTGTTCTGCAGGCCCTGAGCCTGCAGGTGCCTGAAACCGACTCAGGCGTGTGACATGTAGATCGCGGCGAATGCCAGAACAATTTTCGATTGTCCGTTTTACTCGCGTCGTTTCATACTCCGATTCTTGGCCGTGTGGGCAAGTGCTGTATTGGGAGGCGTTTCACGGATGAACCGTTCAAACTGGATTCGCGTAATAGCCCTCTGGTTGGGGTATAGGAAGTTCAAACGCCCTTTTCGGGCAGTCTGCCGGGTAGGCTGCGACCGGGCGAGCACCGCTTCGGGCTCACATCGGGGGTTCGCGCGTCGGATTTAGGCATCGCGGGGCCACGCAGCGGCACAGTCCGGGGCCCTTTCTCAGCGATTCGCGTCAGCGGGCCGAGCGCAGCCTTGCGGGGCGTGGCCGCTCCTGGTGGCTTCCCCGTTTTCGCCCCCGGCAGCAGGGAGGTCACGCGGCCTTCGCCGGCGGTGCACGCGCTGCCGGCCGGTATTGCGCTTCTTCCTGCGCGCCATGCTTCTCGAAGTGGGCGAGGATGGCCCGAATGGCGCTCGGTTCCTCGATGCTGGCGACGATCCGCACGCTGCCGCCGCAGTGGACACAGGTGTTGATATCGATGCCAAACACGCGCTTGAGGCGCTGGGCCCAGGTCATCGCGCGTCGGCGTTCTTCGGGGCTGCGCGTCTCGTCGCTGGCGCTGATCTCAACCGCTGCGGCATCGGTCGCAGGGCGCTTACCCCGTCCCGATGGCGTCAACTGCGCGCGCAGGGCGGCGTTCGGGGCGAATACGCCGTGAAACCGCGTCAGGTGGGCGCGTGGTGGCGGGACCAATGCGGCCAGTTTCGCGATGAAGTCCACGGGATCCCATTCGACTTGGGTCGTGCCGTTCTTCCACGGCGTCTTGAGCTGGTAACGGACCCTTCCCTGCGGCGAGATCGACAGCCGCTTTTCGCTGATCGCCGGGCGCGTGATGTAGCGGCATAGGCGTTCGAGCTTGTGGCTTTCGTGTGCTTCGGTGGCCACGCCCGCATGCAGCGAGAAGCCGCCGACCTTACCGGCCTCGCCCTCGAGCGGATCGGCATCGCCGGGCAGCGTTTGCAAGGTGACGACCTTGCGTCCGGCGTGCTGGCCGGTGGCGACGCGGTAGGTGATCGAACTCATCCGCAGCGCGTCCATTCCGTCGTTGGTTCCCGCGCTGTCGGACAGGAACACGGATTCGTCCTCGCCTTCGAGCCAGCCGCGGCGCGCCAGGTGCCGGCACACACGATGCGCGATCGTTCCGGCCAGCTGGGTCAGCTGCACGGACGTGGGAGCACGGGTGCGGCGCAGGCGCGGCTTGCGCTGCGGGGGCTCGGTGGAGTCTTCGTACACACCGTCGAGCCACAGCATGTGGAAGTGGATGTTCAGGTTCAGCGCGCTGCCGAAGCGCTGGATCAGCGTCACCGCGCCGCATTGCGCCGTATCCCGCGGCACGCCGGCCTGATCGGCAAGCAAACCGGCGATCACGCGCTGCACGATGCCCAGCACCGGGCCGATGGCCTCTGGCTTGCTGGCGAACAGGAAGCGCAAGGGGTACGGAACACTCAACACCCATTGCCGCACGGGCCGCGGGCCGAACACCTCCTTCACCAGATGCCGCGCCGACTCCGCCATGCGGCGAGCGCCGCAGCTGGGGCAAAAGCCGCGCTTCTTACAGGAGAACGCCACCAGCCTCTCCGAATGGCACTGCTCGCACACCACGCGCAAGAAGCCGTGCTCGAGCACGCCGCAACGCAGGTATTCGTCGAACTCCTCGCGCACGTAACCGGGCAGGCAGCGCTCCTCCGCATCGAGGCGCGCCAGGAGGTCCGGGTAATACGCCTCGACCAGCGCGTACAGCAGCGTGCGCTCGGTCGCGTGGCGCGCACGCCTCGACCTGCCGCCAAGATGCGGCAAGGCGCGGCACGCAGCGCTCAGATGCAGGGACGGCTGCTCAGGGTTGTGCCCGCGAGCAGCGGTTCATATCGGCGTTATCCGATCTTCACGTCAGACAGTGCCGCGGCGCAGGCAGGACGAGTCCGCCCCGGTCGCCAGAGAGCACAAAGCCCGGCACGAGGCCGGGCTCTGTGGTTCGACTGGAGAGCTCAGCGCGTCACCACCTCGCGGTGCATCGGCGCCAGCTTGGCCAGTAGCTTGTTCTGCGCCGCAAACGGCACGCCCTTGGCGCGCATCGATTGCTGCAGCACTTCCACCAGCGCGTTGAACTCGTCGCGGCGGATGTCCAGACCTTCGTGCGATTCGGCCATGCTGCGGCCGCTGTAGACGCAGTCGCCGCCTAGGATCACGCAGAACTGCTCGACCAGCTGGCGTTTGACACGGTCCTGGTCGGAAAACTCGAAGAACTCGCGGGTGCGGTCATCGGCCAGCAGGCGCCGCATGAAATCGTCCATCAGCGCGGTCAGGCCATCCACACCGCCGAACTCGGCCAGCACGGGGCGCAGTTCGGGATGGGCGGGCGCAGGGTTCATGGGCTCGGCGGCCGCGGGGCCGGCGAGGACGAGGGCGATAGCCAGCAGGGCGCCACGCAGGGAACAGGTCATGGGGTGTCTCCAGAGGGGGGAATGCGATCACGCGGGCGAAGGGAATCAGAAGCCCAGCTGCAGGCTCAGGTACCAGCCGCGTTGGTTGTCCTCGATCACGATATTGCCGAGGTCGACCCAGGCCACGGTGACCGAGGCGTGCTTGTTGGGCGCCCACGCCAGGAACAGGTCCCAGGCGTTGTCTTCGCGGGCGATGCCGAGGTTGTCGGGCTTGCTGCGGTACTCCGCGCCCAGCGCCAGGTTCGGGCTCAGCAGGCGGGCCACGCTGCCTTCGAACTGCAGGCTGCGACTGTCCCGCTTGTCGCCGCCGAAGCCGAGGATGCCGAACTGGTTGGCGCGGGTGTAGCGCAGGGTGCCGTTCACCAGCAGGCTGCTGTCGAGGTAGAGCTTGGTGGCGGACAGGTACAGATCGACATCGTCGCGACGCTTGGCGCCCACGAAGGCCAGCACGTCGGGCTGGTCGTTGCGCTTGTACTGGGCGCCCAGCGCGATCTGCGGCATCCAGCGGTCCTGCTCGTAGACGGCATCGCCGGCAAGCTTGACCTTTAGGCCGACGGTGTCCTGGGTGAAGGTGAAGCCGCGGCCCAGGCCCAGGGCGGCGCCCACATCGCGGGTGTCGAAGCGCTGGCGCGCCACGCTGAGCTCGACGCGGTCGTACAGGCCGACCAGGGCGCCGTAGCTGTCAAGCGCGTAATCGCCGGTGTCGACCCGGGTGTAGAAGGCGTTGGCGCCGATCTGGTCGCGGGTGCCATAGCCGCCGATCAGGGCCCAGGGCGTCAGGCCGCCGCCGCCGGAGCCCTCGATCTGGGTGACGCCGCCGGTCAACAGCAGCTTGCCGCCGAAGCGGGGGGCGACGCCGAGCTCGGACTGGGCGGCAGCGGGTGCCGCGCAGGCCAATGCGGCGGTGAGTGCGAGCGGCAGCGCCGTTCGAGCAGAGGTGGACAGGTGCATGCGGACTCCCAGAACGGAACGTGGAGGGCCGTCGGGCGAACACCCGACGTAGCTGTTCTACGCAGCCTTAGGGCGGGCTGGATGCAGCACCGCGGTGCGGAGTTGTGCAGTTCGCGTGTAGAGGCCGGGCAGCCTGCGGGCCCCTGCGGTCGCCGCGCCTTTGCGTGAAGGGAGGCGCCGAGTTCGACGGCGGGGGCTGCCACGCCTCAGCTAGCGGCGGGCTCGCTTGCGGCGGGTTCGCTCGCGTCAGGCTGCGCGTCGGGGTCGCGCACGATGTGCCACACGCCGCTGACGTTGTCGCCGGTGATGTCGCCGGGTCGCTTGTCGTCTGGCCAGTAGTACAACGGCTGCTCTCGCCAGGCCCACTGCCGCGAGCCATCCATGCGCTCGACGATGCTGAACTCGTCGTAGTCCACCGCATCGAGATCGGCCAGCAGCGGCGGCCACAGTCGTTCGCAGGCGCGGTAGCAGGTGCTGACGCCGGGGCGATCGCGATCGAAGACGTAGAGCGTCATGCCCTTGCGGTTGACCAGGTAGCCGCGCACGAACAGGGCGGGTGCGCTGCTGTTCCGGGTTTCCAGCTCGGCCACGACGGCGGCGGATTCCTCGTCGGTGGCGGGTTCACGGGTGGATTCGAACATGCTGCTGCTGGCAGCAGGCTTGTCCGGCGGCAGCTGGGCGAAGGCCGGCGCGACGAGCGCCAGCAGCAGGACGATGGCGAGAGGGTAGTTCATGGGGGCGTGGGCTCCGAACGTGAACGTGGTGGTGGAAGTGGACATGGAGGTGGCCGTGGAGATGCCGGCTACAGCCGCAGCCGGCGCAGCAGCCAGCGGCTGAGCCGGCCAAGCCGCGGCACCGGCTCGCCGCGGATCAACAGCAGGGCGCCCTCGGGCGAGTCGAAGGGCAGATGGCGCGAGCCGGCCTCGACCACGAGGAAATCGCCGGCGGGATGGCGCTGGCTGGATTGGACGATCGCCCCCTCCAGCACCAGGCACTCCTCGCGGGCGCTGTGGGTGTGGCGCGGGATGCGCGCGCCGGGGGACAGCCGCCACAGCGTGACCTGCTCGCGCGCCTCGGGGTCGAAGCGCAGGGTCTGCACCTGCACGCCCTCGAAGGCGGTGAACCAGGGCTGCTCGGCCCGCCGCGGCAGCGCGGCGTCTGCGC
>JAFLEC010000167.1 GCA_017302095.1 Lysobacterales bacterium
CATCGCGCGGCGGCGGGATGCGCACCTGCCGCAGCGGCAGGCCGGGCGGCGCCATCGCGGCCGGCACCACCCGATCCGGCGGGATCGGAATCGGCCGCCCGTCGGCGTCGTGGAAATCGTAGTCGGGCGAGTACATCAGGATCGCCTCGATGTCCTGGCCGTCGTCGGTGGTCTGGTGGTGGCGCACGTAGCCTTCCGGCAAGGGAAAGTCCTCGGGCACCGCCAGCCCGACCAGCGGCGGACTGGTGCCGGGCGGGTTGAAGGCGGCCAGGCCATCGTGGATGCCCTCCGCGCGCAGGCGGGCGATCACTTCGCCCATGCCGGGTGCGCGTTGACCGGGCGCGAGTTGCAGCACCTCGGCGAGGTCACGGGTCGCGCCGGTCGCCGGCATCGCGCCATCCGCACGCACTTGGGCGACGCCTGCCTGCATCGGCACGATGCCATCGCTGTCCGGCACGAACGCTGATGGCACTGGGGATGCAGCGGTCGCCGCGCTGCCGGGCCCCGCGTCCGGCCACAGCAGCCAGCCTGCGCCGGCAACCAGTACCAGCATTGCCAGTGCGACCAGCAGGCGCCGCGTGCGATGCCCAAACGCGCCGCCTCCCGCGGGGGGAGGCGACGGTGGTGGCGTGCGATCGACCGGCATCGAACGACGGCGCCCGTGCGATCAGAACGGGCTCGGCGGACCGAACACCGACAGCCCCCAGCCCATGCGCTCGTGGCCGTAGGCGTTCCAGATCGGGTTCTTGCCGCCGGTGAAGCTGGTGTAGCGCGGCGCGCCGGAACCCGTGGTCCCGCCGAACAGGCCGGCGCTGACCGTGCTGCCCTGGTAGGTCGGGTGGACGTCGTCCGACTGGATGTAGTCATAGCTGCTCGAGGACGACACGAAGTGCGTGTTGGCATCGCGCAGGGTCGAGCGCAGGGTGGCGGTGATGCGGGTGACGTAGCTGGCCTCGCTCTCGCCGGCGACGTAGCGCAGCGCCTGCGAGTCGACCACGCCGTCCCCATTGGTGTCGTAGTCGGCGCCCATGTACTCGGCGAAGTTGTCCACGCACTTGAAGCCCTTCTGGCGGGCGTATTCGCACATCCAGTAGTTCATCCGCGCGATCGAGGGCAGGAACTTGTCGCGCATGTTGACCTTTGCGCCGGTGGCCGGGTCGTTGCAGGAGCTCGACACGTTGTCGGCGTTGTAGCCGGGGTAGTACAGGTTGGCGATGACCTTGAGCTTGGTCCCGGCGTAGGCATTGGCGTTGATGTAGTCCATCGCCTTGGCCACGTAGGTCTTGCAGTTGGCTTCGGCGGTCGCCAGCACGTTGTAGTTGCAGGTGCCGCTCTGGCCCTTGAAGCTGGAACGCGCCTGCAGGCCGTCGTTGCCGCACATCTCGAAGGTCACCACGCGGGTGCTGGCGGCCTGCATGTAGGACCGCTCGGCGACGATCTTGTTGTTGTAGACGTCGGAGGCCACCGCACCCGACTTCGCCCGGCGCACGCTCTCGATGTCCGCGCCCCAGGCCGCCGACAGGTACTCGGCCTCGACGGTGGGCGCCGAATACTTCGCGGCGTTGAGGGTGGAGCCGTTGTAGCCGGCGTAGATCGAATCGCCGTAGGCGACCACGCGATACTTGGTGGTCGTGCCGGTACGGTCGATCGTCCACGAGACGTTCTGGTTCAAGGTATTGGCGAACGCCGCCGGCGACAGCGCGAGCAGCGCGGCGGCGGGCAACAGCGAACGCACGGTCTTGCGGAATCGCATGAGCATGTCCAGTCCCCAACGATGGTTGTCGTGCGCCGGCTAGGCGAGCCGGCGTCCCCTGGTGCGGTGGTGCAACCCCGGTCCCCTCCCGAGGCCGGCCGTACGCTAGCGTCCGGAAAACGTGAGGGTCAACACATCGCTTGCACTAACCCGGTCACGCATCGCCAAGGCCGCGCTGTTGCTGGATTTCACGCTCGCGCGTGCCTGGTCGGCTGTCGCAACGCAGCACGATCCTGCGTGGATCGACGGCACCCAGGCAGGGACGAACCGCGACCGCCGTGACCGCTGGCACGGGCGATGGGCGACCGCCGGTCCCGAGACTGCCAACAGTCTCCAAGGGGATCTCCCATGCCGCTCGCCCGCTTCGCCCTGCCCGCGCTGCTGTTCCTCGCCACCCTGCCCGCAGCGGCCGCGTCGCCGGTGCGCGTCCAGCCCGCAGACCTGCACCTCGACCGCCTCCGTCCCGGCACCGCCACTTACGTCGTGTACATGCATGCAGGTCCCGGCAGCGCGATCCAGCGCGCGATGCTCGCCACCTCCAGCCTGCGTCGCGAACGCGTCGACGGCACCGAGGCGTGGGTGATCGAACAGGGCTGGCAGGACGAGACCGGCACCATGCACACCGCCCGCACGGTGCATGCCGCCAGCGACCTTGCCACGCTGGCGCAGGACAGCACCTGGCACACACCCAAGGGCAGCTTCACCACCCGCATCGATCCGCGCACGGGCACCGGTCGCATCGAAGGCGAATTGCCCGCCGACCGGCGCGCACGCATGGAAGCCGGCTTCCCGAGCATGCGCGGGGACTGGTGGCTGAACTGGCATTCCGACCTCGCCCTGCTGCCGTTGCTGCCCTGGGAACGCGGCGGCACCCTGCGCGTGCGCGTGTTCGATGCCGGGATGCCGGCACCGATCGACGTCGACTACACGGTGGTGGGCGAACGCCGCCTGCAGGCCGCGGACGGCAGCGCCCACGACTGCTGGCTGGTCGAAACCGAGAGCGGGAGCCCTGGCGGCGGCAATTACCAGCGGTTCTGGATCGACCGCGCCAGCCGCCTGGTGCTGAAGGAGGAAGACACCTTCAACGGCAAGTACCGCAGCAAGATCCTGCTCAGCGTGCCCGCGACCACCGAGTTCCCGGCGACGACGCCCGCGGGCGCGACGCCGCCGAAATGAAGCCGACGCGCGCTCAGCGCATCCGCCGCAGGGTGTCGTCGCGACGCACCCAGTGGTGGTACAGCGCGGCCAGCACGTGCAGCCCGATGACCCAGTAGAAGGCCTCGCCGATGCTGCCGTGCAGGTCTTCCAGTTGGTGCGCGAGGTCCTTGTCCTCGGCCAGCAGCGCCGGCAGCGCGATGTCGGTGAACGGCAGCATCACCGCCTTGCCGTCGGTCCACGCCGTCGCCATGCCGAGCAGCGGCATCACGATGAAGAACGCATACAGCGCGACGTGGATCGCCTTCGCGGCGAATGCGCTCCAGCGGTCCAGCGGCGGCGTCACCGGCGGCGCGCCGTCGCGGCGGCGCGCGAACAACCGCCACCAGGCCAAGGCGAAGACCGCGATGCCGACCCAGAAGTGGCCCTGCATCATCGCGAAGCGCCCGCCGCTGCCGCGCGGGAACAGGCCACGCTGTTCGATCAGCAGGTAGGCGGCCACGACCAGCACGGCCATCAGCCAGTGCAGGCGGCGCAGGACGGGGCTGTAGCGGGCGGGGATCGCGGTGGCCATGGCGGGACTCGTGGAGGACTGCGCGCACGCTAGCGCATCGCATGGCGCTTCGTCACCCGCGCACTTCAAGTTCGCTTCACCCCGCCACCATCCCGGCCGCGCAGGCGATGCGGATGCTGGCGGCCCCGGACACCCGACCGCGCCCATGGATGCGAGCCGCACCGATTCCGATTCCGACTTCGACGTGGTGGTGGTGGGCGCGAGCTTCGCCGGCGCCGCCTGCGCGCTGGCCGCGGCGCAACGCGGCTTGCGGGTCTGCGTGCTCGAGCGCAAGCGCGACCCCGGCGACAAGCTGCGCACCACCGGGATCATCGTCAAGGAAGCCGCCGAGCACACCCTGCTCAACCGCTTGCCGGCCCGCATGACCCGGCGCATCGAGTCGGTGCGGCTGTATGCGCCGAGCCTGCGCCAAGTCGCGCTGGCCGCGCCCGGCTACTACTTCCTCACCACCGACACCCCCGAGGTGATGCGCTGGCTCGCACAGCAGCTGCAGGCGCACGGCATCGACCTGCGCCTGGGCCAGGCCTTCACCGACGCCGAACGCACGGGCGATGGCTGGCAGGTGCGGGGCGTGGGTCGCACCCGCTATCTGGTGGGTGCCGACGGCGCGCGTTCGCGGGTCGCGCGACGCTGCGGGCTGGGCGAGGTACGCCAGTTCCTGTACGGCATCGAATACGAATTCCCCAGCGCGCGCCTCGCCGATCCGGATGCGCTGCACTGCTTCATCAGCAAGCGCCATGCGCCGGGCTACATCGGCTGGCTGGCGCAGAACCCGGGCGGGGTGCAGGCAGGACTCGCGCTGCGCCACGACCCCGCGCATGCCCGCGTCCCGGACATCGACGGATTCCTGTTGCGGGTGGGCGTGGCCGGCGGATTGCCCCGGCACCTCAGGCCCGGGCATACCCGCGCAGGGCTGATCCCGTGCAGCGGCCCGGTGCAGGCGCTGGCCCGCGACCGCGCGATCCTGACCGGCGATGCCGCGGGCATCGTCTCACCCGTCACCGCCGGCGGCATCCATGCGGCCTGGGCGCATGGCTGGGCGGTCGGCCGCGCGATCGCGGCGACTTTGCGCGATGCCGGCCCGCCTGCCGAGCAGGCAGCCATCGATGCCGCCCCGCGCTTCCGCGCCAAGCGCGCGCTGCGCTGGGCCTATGACCGCCTGCAGTTCGACTGGCCGTTCGACCTGCTGCTGCACTCGCCGCCCCTGCGGTGGGCGGCGGAGCAGGTGTACTTCCATACCCGCGGCCGCTGAGGCTGCGACTGGCTCACGGCGGGCCGCCGCAGCCCATCACGGGAGCCGCGTCCCCGATCGAGACGCGCGCGGTGTACGGCGATTGCGCATCGCGGTCGCCGAAGCACAGGCGTGCGGTGATCCGCACCTCCACGACGCCGAAGGCATCGCGGGCGGTCACCACCCGTCCATCGAACAGGGCCTCGTTGCGCTCGACCAGCAGTCGGCGCTCGCTGCCCGCGTCGTGCAGGACCAGCGTCCCGCCGCGCACCTGCAGCCGCGGGCCCCCGGCTGGGGTGGCGAC
>JAFLEC010000168.1 GCA_017302095.1 Lysobacterales bacterium
CCGAATTCGCGGATGCGCCGGATTACGCCTCGGCGCTGCCGCTGGTGGCGCGGCATCCGAACCTGGTGGTCACCCGCACCTTCAGCAAGGCGTACGCGCTGGCTGGGCTGCGGGTCGGCTTCGCGGTCGCCGATCCCGGCCTGATCGCGGTGATGGAGCGCGTCCGCGAGAGCTTCAACGTCAACGCGCTGGGCCTGGTCGCGGCCGAGGCCGCGCTGAGCGACACCGCGCACCTGGCGGCGTCGGTGGCCGGCAATGCGGCGCAACGCGGCCTGCTGGCCGAGGCGTTCCGCGCGCGCGGGCTGCGGGTCTCGCCCTCGCAGACCAACTTCCTGCTGGTCGAATTCGGCGATGCCGCCAGCCGCATCGAGGCCGCGCTGGTCGCGCGCGGCGTGGTGCTGCGGCCGATGGTCGGTTACGGCCTAGGCGAATGCCTGCGCATCACGGTGGGCACGGCGGCGGAGAATGCGCGCCTGCTCGCCTGCCTGGACGAGGTGCTGGCATGAGCCAGGCGTGGATCGCCGGACCCGGGGCGCCGTTGCGCGGGGACGTGATCGTGCCCGGCGACAAGTCGGTCAGCCACCGCGCGATCATGCTCGGCGCGATCGCCGAGGGGACGACCCACATCGAGGGGTTCCTCGAAGGCGAGGACACCCGCGCCACCGCGGCGATCTTCCGCCAACTCGGGGTGCGCATCGAGGCGCCGTCCGATGGCGTGCGCATCGTCCATGGCGTCGGCCTGCACGGACTGCAGCCCGCCGATGGCCCGCTGGATTGCGGCAATGCCGGCACCGCGATGCGCCTGCTCGCTGGGCTGCTTGCGGGGCAACGCTTCGACAGCGTGCTGGTCGGCGATGCTTCGCTGTCGGCGCGGCCGATGCGTCGGGTGATCGAACCGCTGGCCGCGATGGGCGCGGTGATCGACTCGGACGATGGCCGCGCGCCGCTGCGGATCCGTCGCAGCCAAACCTTGCGCGGCATCGACTACACCTTGCCGGTGGCGAGCGCGCAGGTGAAGTCGGCGCTGCTGCTCGCAGGGTTGTACGCCGATGGCGAAACCCATGTGCGCGAACCGCACCCCACCCGCGACTACAGCGAACGCATGCTGGCCGCGTTCGGTGCGTCGTGTGCCTTCGTCCCCGGCGAGGCCGCGGTCCTCGGCGGCTTTCCGCTGCAGGCGCGCGACGTTTGCGTGCCCGCGGATTTTTCCTCGGCGGCGTTCTTCATCGTCGCGGCGAGCATCGTGCCGGGGTCGGAGCTGTTGCTGCGGCGGGTCGGCATGAACCCGCGCCGGACCGGCCTGCTGCACGTGTTGCGAGCGATGGGCGCGGACATCGTCGAGGAGCAGCCGGGCGAGCAGGGCGGCGAACCGGTGGCCGACCTGCGCGTGCGGCATGCGCCGCTGCGCGGCATCGAGGTGCCGATGCAGCACGTACCGGACATGATCGACGAATTCCCCGCGCTGTTCGTGGCCGCGGCCTGCGCCGAGGGCGCCACCGTGGTGCGCGGCGCCGCCGAGTTGCGGGTGAAGGAGTCGGATCGCATCGCGACGATGGCCGACGGCTTGCGCACGCTGGGAATCGCCGTCGATGAAGTGGCGGATGGGGCCACCATCACCGGCGGCCCGCTGCAGGGCGGTGCCGTCGACGCGCACGGCGACCACCGCATTGCGATGAGTTTCTGCGTCGCCGCTCAACGCGCGCTCGGCGAGGTGCGGATCGCCGACGTCGACAACGTCGCCACCTCGTTCCCGGGCTTCGACGACCTCGCCCGCGGCGCCGGGTTCGGGCTGCGCGCCGGCTGACTCAGCGGGCGCCGGTGAACGCGCGGATCGCCGCCAGCACCCGGGGGTCGCGGCTTGGTGCGTACAGCGCCACCAGCGGTGCGGTGTGGCCGGCATTTTCGAGCATCAGCAGCGTGGCCGGTTCGCCGAGGGCCTGCAGTGCCGCGGCCAGTTGCCGGCTGTCGCGTGCTTCGACCCGGCGGTCGGCGTCGCCGTGCACCAGCAGGAACGGCGGCTCGTCGCCATCGACATGGGCGAGCGGCTGTGCCTCCGGCCATCGCGCGCGGTCCCCGAAGATCGGCGCCAGCGCGTCGTCGATGACGAAATCGTAGGGCCCGGACAGCCCGATCACGCCTGCGAGGTCGCGGGGTCGCAGGCCTTGCGCGCGCAAGTAGCGGGGATCGGTGGCGAGCAGGGCAGCGATCTGCGCCCCGGCCGAATGCCCGGCGACGAACACGCGCGCGGGATCGCCACCGTAGTCGGCTGCATGCCCATGGGCCCATGCCACCGCTGCCGCACCATCCTCGACGAAGCCGGGGAAGGTCGCCTGCGGGAACAGGCGGTAGTCCGCGACCATCGCCACGATCCCTGCTTCCGACAGTCGACGACCGACGAAGCGATAGTCGTCGCGTGCGCCGGATGTCCAACCGCCGCCGTAGAAGAACACCACCACCGGCGCCGCTTCGGCGGTTGCCGGGCGATAGACGTCGAGGCGCAAGCCATGCGCGGGCGCGTACGTCACCGTTGCATCCGGTGGCGCGATGCCGCCGTTGGCGATCCCCAGCGCGACGCGCGTGCAGCCGCCCGCGAGCAGGGCCAGCAGTGCCGCGAGGATCGCGGTTGCGCGGCGCTGCCTCATCGCGTGCGCGGATCCGGCCCGGTCTCCGGCCACTGCTGCGGCACCTTGCGCAACTTGGAGGTGTCGTAGCCCAAGGCCTTGGCCTTCGCCACCAGTGCGTCGTATTCGGCGGTGGGCAGGGTCGGGGTGCGCGCCATGATCCACAGGTAATCGCGCTTGCTGCGCCCGATCAGCGTCCACCGATATTCGGGGTCGAGGTCGGCGATGACGTACTCGGCCTTGATCGGCCACACGAACTGCATGCCCCAGACCGCGTTGCCGGTGCCGGGTTCGACCGTGCCCACCGGTTCCATGGTGTCGAGCGGCGCATCGAAGCCGCCCTTGCGGAACTGGAACGTGGTGCGGACCTTGCCTTCGTCGTCCAGGCGGTAGGACTCGATCGCGTTGTAGGCCTCGCGTTCCGGGAACGAGGGGATGTGCGCGATGACGTACCAGTCGCCCATGAAGCGCGGCAGGTCGACCTGCGGCACCGCGGGCATCGTCGGCTTGCTGGTCGCGCAGGCGGCGACCGCGGCCACCGCGAGGGTGGCGAGTGCGAGGCGGACCATCAGGCGGCTCCCTTGGCGAAGCGGTAGTGGGCGACCATCCATTCGCGGCCGCCGTCGTAGCCGAACAGTTCGGCGCAGGACATCCAGAACATCCGCCAGCGCTGGAACCACAGCGGCGCGGCCTCGCCATAGGCTTCGCGCAGGATCGCCATGACCGCGTCGCGCTGCGCATCCTGGTGGGCCAGCCAGTGGTTGGCGGTGCGCTCGTAGTGGGTGCCGTCCACCAGCCAGCGGTCCTCGATGCGCAAGGCGTCCTGGAACCAGAGCAGGGTGTCGGCCGCCGGCATCAGCCCGCCGGTGAAGAAATGCCGGCCCATCCAGTTGTCCTCGCCCGCGGTCTCGAACGGATACAGCAGGGTGCGGTGGCAGAAGATGTGCACGAACAGCTTGCCGTCGTCGCGCAGCCAGCCGCCGATGCGGCCCAGCAGGGCCTGGTAGTTGCGCATGTGCTCGAACATCTCGACCGAGACGCAGCGGTCGAACGCCGCCTCCGGCAGCTCCAGCCGGTTGACGTCGCAGGTCAGCACGCGGACGTTTGCGAAACCGCGCTCGCGGCATCGGGCCTCGATGAACTGGCGCTGCGGCGCGGAGTTGGAGACCGCGGTGATCCGCGCGTTCGGATAGCGTTCGGCCATCCACAGGGTCAGCGAGCCCCAGCCGCAGCCGAGTTCGAGGATGTCCTGGCCATCGGCGAGCTGCGCGCGTTCGCCGTATAGCGCGAGCATCGCCTCCTCGGCTTCGGCCAGGGATTCGCCGCCGGTCGGGTAGAAGCATCCCGAATACTTGAGCCTCGGGCCCAGGCAGCGCAGGAAGAACCCGGGCGGCAGTTCGTAGTGCTGGCGGTTGGCGGCATCGGTGTGGATCGCGACCGGGCTCCGGCGCAGTTCCTCGATCAGGGCGGCATTGCGGCGGGCGGCGACATCCGGATCGGCGGCGGCCTCGTCGCGCAGGCGTTGGGCGCACAGCCGGCGGATGCCGAGGCGCAGCAGGGCATCGGGCAGCAGGCCGCGTTCGGCGAGGCCGAGCAGGCCAGCGGCCGGGCGGTCGTTCGCCAGTTCCATGGCGTGGGCGGTGGCGTTCATCGGTCCTCCTTGGGGAACCACGGGAACAACATCGGGGTGGTGCGCTGGTAGCGCGCGTAGTCCTCGCCGCGCGTGCGCAACGCCTGCTGCTCGGTCCACGGGATGCCGCTGACCCAGCGCAGGAACACGTACATCACCAGCGGGCCGGACCAGGCCAGCCAGTGCAACGGCGAACCGACCGCCAGCAGTACGTAGGCGAACCAGTGCAGCCATTCGAAGAAGTAGTTGGGATGCCGCGAGTAGCGCCACAGGCCATCCCGGCAGGTCTTGCCCTTGTTCGCGGGATCCGCGCGGAAGCGCGCCAGCTGGCGGTCGGCGATCGCCTCACCACCAACGCTCAGCAGCCAAGTCGCGATGCCGGCGACGAACCAGCCGTTCCAGCCCCCGACAGGGTTCGCGGCGACCGCCAGGAAGGGCAGTGCGAACAGCGCGATCAGCAGCGCCTGGAACTGGAACATCGCCAGCCACTTCAAGGGGGCGTTGCCCCAGCGCTTGCGCAATTGCGCGTAACGCCCGTCCTCTGCTTCGCCGCTCACCCGGTGCCAGAGGTGCAGGCCCAGGCGCAGGCCCCAGGCGCCGCCCAGCACGCCGAGCAGGACCCGCGGCAGCACAGCGCCAGTGCCGGTGGCGGCGACCAGCACGGCCGCT
>JAFLEC010000169.1 GCA_017302095.1 Lysobacterales bacterium
CACTCCGTTCTGGCGCAACGCGCTGGCGCAATGGCGGCTGCCCGCGCTCTGCGATGCGCCGGCGTCGCTGCCGGCACCGCCGCCACTCGCGGGGGCGGTCGAACCGGAGGCGCTCGGGCTGGCGCCCACGCTGCCGTGGGATCGCGGGTTCTGGGAGGCGTGGCAACCGGGCGAGGCCGGCGCGCATGCCGCGCTGGAACGTTTCGCCAACGGTGCGCTGGACGGCTACGGCGCACGCCGCGACATCCCCGGCGTGCCGGGCACCTCGCGCATGTCGCCGCACCTGCACTTCGGCGAGATCGCGCCGTGGCGGATCGCCCACCGCCTGCAGGACGCGGGGCCGGATGGCGACCGCGCCGCCTACCTGCGCGAACTCGGCTGGCGCGAATTCGGCTACCACCTGCTGCACCACTTCCCGTCCACGCCGAACGCCAACTTCAACCCGCGCTTCGACGACTTCCCGTGGGTCGAGCCGGATCCCGAGGTGCTGGCCGCGTGGCAGCGCGGACGCACCGGCATTCCGATCGTCGATGCCGGCATGCGCGAGCTCTGGCACACCGGCTGGATGCACAACCGGGTGCGGATGATCGTGGGCAGCCTGCTCACCAAGCACCTGCGCACGCACTGGTGGCATGGCGCGCGCTGGTTCTGGGACACCCTGGTCGATGCCGACCTCGCCAACAACACGCTGGGCTGGCAGTGGATCGCCGGCACCGGCGCCGATGCCGCGCCCTACCACCGGGTGTTCAACCCGGTGCTGCAGGCCGCGAAGTTCGATCCCGAGGGCGCCTACATCGCGCGCTGGGTGCCGGAACTCGCGGCGCTGCCGGCGGCGCAGCGGCATGCGCCGTGGACCGGCGTGCCGCCGCGCGGCTATCCGCGTCCGGTGGTCGACCTGGCGCGCGGGCGCGAGCAGGCACTGGCCGCGCTGGCGGCCATCCGCAAGGGCTGAGGCTCAGTACGGACGCAGGTTCGGATCGAGCAACGCCCAGGCGTTGATCCCGCCAGCCACGTTGTAGAGCTGGGTGAAGCCGCGCGCGCGGAAATGTTCGGCGGCCTGCGCGCTGCGTCCGCCGCTGCGGCAGAGGAAGGCGATCGCGGTGTCCTTCGGCAACGCCTCGAGTTCGGCCACGCCATGGTCGATGTTGCGGTAGGGCACCGGGGCTTCGGCGATCAGGCGCTCGTCGAGCGGGCGCACGTCCACCAGCAGCAGGGTGCCGGCCTGCACGCGCTCGGCGGCCTGGGCCGGGGTGAGGTCGCGGACCTTGGCCGGCGCGTTCGGGTTGTCGATCACCAGTCCGCGGCCGCGGGCGTCCTCGACCCAGTCGATCGACAAGCCGCGCGCGCGCGGCGCACTGGCGAGGTCGAACTGCACGCGGATGCCCTCGACCTCGGCGGCGACGGCTTGTGCGTCGCGCGGGGCCAGCTGCAGCCGGGTGTTGTAGCCGGCATCGACCTCGACCTGCAGCGCGAGGTCGTGGCCGGCATCGGCGATCGCCTTGCGCAGCATGTCGGCGGCGGCCGGGGTGATGGTGATCGCGGGCGGCGTGCGGTCCGGCGCGGGCCGGCCCAGCGCGGCATGCAGTTCGCCGCTGCCGGCCATCTGCACGATGATGTCCGAGCCACCGACCAGCTCGCCGCCGATGTACAGCTGCGGGATCGTCGGCCAGTCGCCGTAGGCCTTGATGCCTTCGCGGATCTCCGGGTCGGACAGCACGTCCACGTGGGCGTAGTCGGCGCCGGTCGCGGCCAGTGCCGCCACCGCCTTGGCCGAGAAGCCGCAGGCCGGCGCGTCCGGGTTGCCCTTCATGAACAGGACGACGGGATTGGCGGCCAGCAGGGATTCGATGCGGGCGCGCAGGGCGGGATCGAGGGACATGGCGGGGTTTCCGGCGTGGGGAACTTGATTTTACGCGTCGCCGCCGTGGTGGTGGCGCAAGCCCGCCTGCGGCCCGTGAAGGATGGCCTCGCTGACGATGGCCGTTCGCAGGGCGGTCCTTCCGGTCGAGGGATGGGCAATGCCTGCGCGCAGTGCCAGGTTCAGGTTGGCGACATGGGGCAACTGGATGGGAACGGGGTTCGCGATGAAGACGGATTCGCATGTCCCGTCGCTCGCGACTTCGATCGGCTGCTCATCGAACACGGAGAAGGCGATGGAGCCGTGCGCGCATGCGATGCGCACGCGGTCCACGCGCTCCTTCGCATCGAAGGCCCAACGCCCGCTTCCAGCGATGCCGGCGCCGTGTCGCCAGCGGGCTTCGACCCGGTCGGGGACCGCGCCCGGCGCGTGGGTCGAGCAATGCGCATCCTCGACAGCGGTGATCGCCCCGAGCAGGTCATCGAAAAGGTCCAGCCCATGGCAGGCAAGGTCTTCGAAGAGTCCGCCGGGCGCTTCGCGCGGATCAAGCCGCCAGGCGTTGCCGGTGCCTGCGGACGCGGGCCTGGCCAGGCGCCATTCGATGGAGGTCGGGGAGCCGAGGCGGCCCTCGCGCAGGAGATCGCGGACGTAGGCGAAGCGCGGGAGGCTGCGCCGGTAGTAGGAGACGAACAGCGGCAGCCCGGCGCGTTCGAATGCGAGGACCAGGGCTTCGGCCTCGTGCAGGCGCACGCTCATGGGTTTCTCGATGCAGCACGGCTTGCCGGCCCGCGCCACCAGTTCCCCCAACGCTGCATGCGAACTCGGTGGGGTGGCGATGTAGACCGCATCCACCTCCGCGCTTTCGATCAGCGCAGCGGGCGTGGCGTACACGCGTCCGATGCCATGGCGGTCGGCATAGTCGGCTGCGGCCTCGGGCCGTCGCGCCGCAACCGCCACCAGGCGGCCACCCACGGCATTGGCGAAGGCGGGGCCGCTCTTGCGTTCGGCAACGGCACCGACGCCGATCATTCCCCAGCGGATGTCCGTCACGTGGCGTCCCGTCGCCCGCGGTCACGCATTGCCGCCACCGCCACCGGCAGTGCCGCCCCGGTCCAGCGCGCGTACTGCCGCGCGGACGGATGCAGGGCGTCGTCGGCCAGCATCTCCGGCGCATCGCCCCCGTCGCGGCTGATCCCGGTGATGTCGACGAAGGCCACTCCGTGCGCGGCGCACAGTGCATGCGCGGCGGCGTTGTAGGCATCCAGGTCGGCGGCGATGGCGCTGCGGTCGCGGCCGCTGGCGAAGGCGAACGGGGTCGCGCCCCAGTCGGGGATCGACAGCACCAGCACGCGGTCGGCGCGGTCGCCGGCCAGCGCGATCGCCCGCCGCAGCAGCCGATGGAACTCGCCGACGTAGTCGTCCACGCCGCGGCCGCGGTACTGGTTGTTGACGCCGATCAGCAGCGACACGAAGTCCCAGGTGCCCAGCGGCTCGGCGGCGTCCATCGCCGCCGACAGCTCGTCGGTGGTCCAGCCGGTGGTGGCGATGATCCGCGGATCGGCGAGGTCGATGCCGTTCGCGCGCAGCGCCGCGGCGAGCTGCTGCGGCCAACGGCCGGCGGGGTCAACGCCTTCGCCGATGGTGTAGGAATCGCCGAGCGCGAGGTAGGCTAGGCTCATGCCACCGCGCTGCGGCGGTCGCCTTCGGCGCGACGCGACAGCACGCGGTCGATGCGCGCGAACACTTCGCGCAGCACCGGCGCCTCCGGCAGCAGGGTGACCCGGAAGTGGTCGCGATAGGGGACGTTGAAACTGGTGCCGGGCACGATCAGCACGTCCTCCTGTTCCAGCATCTCCAGCGCGAAGCCGTGGTCGTCGAAGCCATGCGCGGCCGGGCCGACCACGCGCGGGAAGCCGTACAGCGCGCCGGCGGGGGCGACCAGCGACAGGTGCGGGCTGGCCTCGCAGGCCTCGACCAGGGCGCGGCGGGTCTCGTACAGGCGCCCGCCCGGCTGGCACAGTGGGGTGATGGTGTCGGCGCCGTGCAGCGCCTGCTCGATCGCGAACTGGCCGGGCACGTTGGCGCACAGGCGCAGCGCGCCGAGCAGGTCCATCGCGTGGTGGAAGTCGCCGCAGGCGACCGGGTCGCCGGACAGCACCGCCCAGCCGACCCGCCAGCCGCAGGCGCGATGCACCTTCGACAGCCCGCCGAAGCTCAGGCAGGGCAGGTCGCCGGCCAGCGGCGCGACCGGCTGGAACACCGCGCCGTCGTACAGGATGTGGTCGTAGATCTCGTCGACCAGCAGCAGCAGGCGGTAGCGCTGGGCGATCGCGACGATCCGCTCCAGCAGCTCGCGCGGATAGTTGGCGCCGGTCGGGTTGTTGGGGTTGATCAGGACGATGGCGCGGGTGCGCGAGGACACCAGCGACTCGATCTGGTCGGGATCGGGCAGGAAGCCGTTGTCGCGGTCGCACTTGTAGTAGACCGGGCGACCGTCGTTGAGGATGGTGGCCGCGCTCCACAACGGGTAGTCGGGCGACGGCACCAGCACTTCCTCGCCCGGGTTGAGCAGGGCGCGCAGGGCGATGTCGATCAGTTCGCTGACGCCGTTGCCCACGAACACGCGCTCCGGCGAGGCGTTCGGGGTGCCGCGCGCCTTGTGGAAGGCGGCGATCGCCTCGCGCGCCTCGGGCAGGCCCTGCTGGTGGGTGTAGGGGTCGGTGCGCTCGATGCGGTCGGCGATCGCGCGCTGCAGGTGCTCGGGGGCGCGGAAGCCGAAGGCCCCCGGGTTGCCGATGTTCAGCTTGATCAGGCTGCGCCCCTGGGCCTCCAGTTCGCGCGCCTTGCGGGCGAGCTCGCCGCGGATCTCGTAGCGGACTTCGGTGAGGCGGGTGCGGGTGGCGATCTTGTGGCGGGGGTTGTACGACGACATCGGGGGTGCGCGGGCTGGCGAACGAAGCCGCCAGCGTAGCGGAAAAGGTTCTGGATCGTGGCCCGCCCCGGCGGGGCGAGGGTTCGCGCGCGCCGTGGATGGCGCGCGTCCGCGCATCGGCGCCGGATGCGGAGCGCGCGAGGCGAACATTTCCCCGCCCGGCGACGCCACCGCAGGCCGGGGCTAGAATCGCGCC
>JAFLEC010000017.1 GCA_017302095.1 Lysobacterales bacterium
GGCGGCGGCCAGCGAGGGTGCGCCGGCGAGGGCTTCATCGACCAGCGCATCCAGTTGCGGATCGCCGAACGCGGTCCACCAGCGCTGGTCCGGCCATTCGGTGGCGGACACCGAGGCCTGGGCGAGCGAGGATGCAGCCTGCAGGCTGGCGGCGTCGCGCGGCGCGGACTGCGGCGCGATGCCGGCGGTGGAGGCGCATCCGGCCAACAGCAGGGCGCTGGCCAATGCGGTGGCCCGGGGGAAACGGAGGGGCATGGCTCAGTCCTCGGACAGCAGGTTGTCGCGCACCTGTTCGACCAGGCGGGTCAGCTGGGCGCGGGCGGCCTCGTCCATCCCGCGCAGAGCACGGGCGCGGACCCGTTGGCCGCACTGGTCGATGTCGCGCCACATCGCGATGCCGGCATCGGTCAGGTGGATGTGGACCGCACGGCGGTCGGTCGGATCGGCGACCCGCGCGAGGATGCCGCGCGCTTCGAGCTTGTCGAGCAGGCGGGTCATCGCCCCCGGGTTGAGGTCGGCGGCGCGGGCGAGGTCGGTGACGCCGGCAGGCCCGGCCGACAGCCGCTTCAGGGTGATGAACTGGCTGAAGTTGAGCTCATGGCCGGCGGCCGCGAGCTCGCGTTCCATCCGTGCCCACATCGCGTCGCGGGCCTGCCGGAACAGCAGGCCGAGGGCGGAGCCGGTGCAGGCTTCGGCAGGGGTGGCGTGGGTGATCATGGGCCGGCATGTTGCTAGCCCTTGCAATATTTGTCAATGCAAATATCGCCATTGCAAACGTATTCGTCAGCCGGGACGGTGGAGGACCAGCTCCAGCACGAATTTGCTGCCGAAGAACGCCAACACCAGCAGGGCCATGGCGGCCAGGGTCCAGCGCACCGCCGTGGCGCCGCGCCAGCCGCGCCGCCAGCGACCCAGCAGCAGGGCGCCGAAGGCCAGCCACGACATCAGGCTGAGCACGGTCTTGTGGACCAGGTGCTGGGCGAACAGGTTCTCGACGAACAGCACGCCGGTCAGCAGGGTGGCGGTGAGCAGGGCGAACCCGACCGCGATGCTGCGGAACAGCAGGCTTTCCAGCTCGGTCAGCGGCGGCAGCGCCGCCAGCCAGCGATGGAATTCGCGACGCCGCAGCGCGCGCTCCTGCAGCCACAGGAACAGGGCCAGTACCGCGGCCAGCGCGAGCGTGGCGTAGGCGAGCAACGCCAGCCAGGCGTGCAGCTGCAGGCGCCAGTCCAGGGTGCTGGGGTTGGCGGCGTGGCCGTAGGCGGCGTACGCCAGCAGGCTCAGGCCGGCGAGCGGGAACACCACGATGCCGAGCGCGGGCATCCGCCCGGAGGCGCCGAACGCGGCGGTCAGCGCGGACATCCCGATGCCGGTCAGCGACAGGGCGGCGAAGAAGTGCATGTCCGGGCCCTGCAGCAGGCGCCAGGCCTCGACATGCGTTTCGGCATGGAACAGCACCGCGAGCAGCGAGACCGGGATCCAGCCGCGGCCCTGCGAACCGGCGGCGGCGCCGCGCCACAACAGGGTGGTCGCGAGGAGGTAGAGGACGATCGCGATCGCGGGCATCAGCATCTGCGGAAGTGTCGCACAGCCGGCGCGCGCGGCGCGGCCGGTATACTGCGCGACCCTCGTTCCGACTGCGCCCCCGCCATGTTCGAATCCCTGACCCAGCGACTCTCCGGCACCATCGAGCGCCTGCGCGGGCGCGGCCGCCTGACCGAGTCCAACATCGGCGAGGCCGTGCGCGAGGTCCGCATCGCGCTGCTGGAGGCCGACGTGGCGCTGCCGGTGGTGCAGGCGCTGGTGCAGCGGATCAAGGTGCGCGCGGTCGGCCAGGAGGTCATGCGCTCGTTGACGCCGGGCCAGGTGCTGGTGCGGATCGTGCGCGACGAGCTCGCCGCGGTGATGGGCGCGCAGGCGTCCGACCTCAACCTCAACGTGCCGGCGCCGGCGGTGATCCTGATGGCCGGCCTGCAGGGCGCGGGCAAGACCACCACCGTGGGCAAGCTCGCCAAGCACCTGAAGGACAAGCGCAAGAAGAAGGTCATGGTGGTGTCGGCGGACGTCTACCGTCCCGCCGCCATCGAGCAGCTGCAGACGCTGGCCGGGCAGGTCGGCGCGGTGTTCTTCCCGTCCGACGCCGCGCAGAAGCCGGAGGCCATCGTCAAGGCCGCCATCGACGAGGCCCGCAAGACCTTCGTCGACGTGCTGATCGTCGACACCGCCGGCCGCACCAGCATCGACGACGCGATGATGGCCGAGATCAAGGCGCTGCACGGCGCGGTGAACCCGGTCGAAACCCTGTTCGTGGTCGACTCGATGACCGGCCAGGACGCCGCGGTGACGGCGAAGCATTTCGGCGAGGCGCTGCCGCTGACCGGCGTGGTGCTGACCAAGACCGACGGCGACGCCCGCGGCGGCGCCGCGCTGTCGGTCCGCTACATCACCGGCAAGCCGATCAAGTTCGTCGGCGTGGGCGAAAAGCCCGACGGGCTGGACGTGTTCCATCCCGAGCGTGCCGCCGGCCGCATCCTCGACATGGGCGACGTGCTGTCGCTGGTCGAGCAGGTCGAGGCGCAGGTCGACAAGGACAAGGCGCAGAAGCTCGCCGAGAAGGTCGCCAAGGGCAAGAAGTTCGACCTCAACGACATGCGCGACCAGCTCGAGCAGATGCAGAACATGGGCGGCCTGCACGGACTGATGGACAAGCTGCCGGGCGTCGGCCAGCTGCCGGAGGCGGTGAAGCAGCAGGTCACCGGCAAGGAAGTGCCGCGGATGATCGCCATCATCAATTCGATGACGAAGAAGGAACGCCGCAACCCCGACCTGCTCAACGGTTCGCGGCGCGCCCGCGTGGCCCGCGGCGCCGGCCTGACCCCGGCCGACGTCAACAAGGTGCTCAAGCAGTACCAGCAGATGGAAAAGATGATGGGCAAGCTCGGCCGCGGCGGCATGAAGGGCATGATGCGCGGGCTGAGCGGGATGATGGGCGGGCGCGGCGGGATGATGCCGCCGATGCGCTGACGGGGACGACGGTTTGCCCGGGGTACTCCGCCCGGGCTATACTTGCCGGCTTACCCGGCCATTCCGGCCGCTGGGCACCACCGAGAGAGCACCATGGTCAAGATCCGCCTCACCCGTGGCGGCGCCAAGAAGCGCCCCTTCTACCACATCATCGTCACCGACAGCCGCAGTGCGCGCGACGGCCGCAACATCGAGCGCGTCGGCTTCTACAACCCGGTTGCGCAGGGCGCCGAGAAGCGCGTCGAGCTCGACGTCGAGCGCGTGAAGTACTGGGTCGACAACGGCGCGCAGCTGACCGAGAAGGTCGCCGACCTGTACAAGGCCGCCGCGAAGGCCGCCTGATCCGTGGCCGCCTGTCGGGCGGCCCGCTGATCCCGATGAACGCACCGGACACCCGCCAACGGATGATCGCCGTGGGCAGGTTGCACGGTGCGTTCGGCGTGCGCGGCGAGGTGAAGCTGGAGAGCTTCACCGATCCGGTGCAGGCCATCGCCCGCTACCAGCCCTGGGTCCTGCGCGACGCGCGCGGTGGCGAACGCGCCTGCGAGGGCGCCAGGGTCCGTGCCGGCGGCAAGGGCCTGATCGCGACCCTGCCCGGGGTCGCGGACAAGGACGCCGCCGATGCCTTGCGCGGCACCGAAGTGCTGGTGCCGCGATCCGCGCTGCCGCCTCCCGCGCCCGGCGAGTACTACTGGGTCGACCTCGAGGGCCTGCGCGTGGTCAACACCGAAGGGGCTGACTTCGGCCGGGTGTCGCACCTGTTCGCCACCGGCGCCAACGACGTGCTGGTGGCGCAGGGCGAGCGCGAGCGCATGATCCCGTTCGTGCAGCCCGACGTCGTGCGCTCGGTCGATTTCGATGCAAGCGTGGTCACGGTCGACTGGGACGCGGATTTCTGAGCCCGGCGATGCGCTTCGACATCGTCAGCCTGTTCCCGGAGTTCGTCGCCCAGCTCGCTACCCACGGGGTGGTCGGGCGCGCCGGAGAACGCGGCCTGCTGTCGATCCACGGTTGGAACCCGCGCGACCATGCGGAAGGCGGCTATCGCCGGGTGGACGATCGTCCGTTCGGTGGCGGGCCCGGGATGGTGATGCTGGTCGATCCGCTGCAGGCCGCCTTGCAGGCGGCCCGCGCCGCCGATCCGGCGCCGACGCGCACGATCTACCTGAGTCCGCAGGGACCGCGCCTCACCCAGGCCAAGGTCCGCGAGCTGGCGGCCCTGCCGCGGCTGCTGCTGTTGTGCGGTCGCTACGAGGGCGTGGACGAACGCCTGCTGCAGGCCGAGGTCGACGAGGAACTGTCGATCGGCGACTACGTGCTGTCCGGCGGCGAGTTGGCGGCCGCGGTGGTGGTCGATGCGGTGGCCCGGTTGCTCGATGGCGCGCTCGGCGATGCCGAATCGGCCACGCAGGACAGCTTCGAGGGCGATGGGCTGCTGGATTGCCCGCATTACACCCGCCCGGTCGAACATCCCCTCGGCACCGTGCCGGCGGTGCTGCTGTCCGGCAACCACGCAGAGATCGCGCGCTGGCGGCGCCAGCAGTCGCTGGGACGGACCTGGTTGCGGCGGCCGGACCTGCTGGACGAAGCCGCCTTGTCCAAGGCCGACCGCGCCTTGCTGGCGGCGTTCAAGGCCCGCTACCTGCAGGCGCTGGACGAGCCGGACGGCGACGCCTGAGCGGGCTGGCCCCGAAGCCGGGCAGTCGCGGCTAACTCCCTAGCGCGCAAGGGAAAAACGCGCCATAATGGCGAGCTAGCCCATTTGGGCGGCTCCACCCGTTCCACCGATGCCATGACGCGGGTCCACGTGCACTCGCGCAACAACGACTCCAACAGGCGCGCGCCACAGGCACGCACACGACTCCAAGGTTGATCCCATGAACAAGCCCTCGATCCACACCCTGCTCCAGGAATTCGAAGCCGCCCAGGTTTCGCGCCAGCTGCCCGACTTCGGCCCCGGCGACACCGTCATCGTCAACGTGAAGGTGAAGGAAGGCAACCGCGAGCGCGTCCAGGCCTACGAGGGCGTGGTCATCGGCAAGAAGAACGCCGGCCTGAACTCCTCGTTCACGGTCCGCAAGATCTCGCACGGCTTCGGCGTCGAGCGCGTGTTCCAGACCCACAGCGCCGGCATCGATTCGGTGCAGGTGAAGCGTCGCGGCGACGTGCGCGCCAGCAAGCTGTACTACCTGCGTGGCCTGGAAGGCAAGAAGGCGCGCATCAAGGAAGACCTGGCCGGCAACGCCAAGGCCAAGGCCGCTGCGGCCGCTGCCGCCGCGACGGCTGCCGACGCCGCCGAGTAAGGCGCTCGCGCATTGCGCGACGGACGGCCGCCTGAGGGCGGCCGTCTGCGTTTGGGGACCAAGGGATGACGATCGACGCGACGGCCGCCGCCGTGCGCCTGGACCTGTGGTTGTGGGCGGCGCGCTTCTTCAAGACCCGCGCGCTGGCCAAGCACGCCATCGAGACCGGCAGGGTCGAAGTGGGCGGACAACGCGCCAAGCCCGCGCGCAACGTCCACGTCGGCGACCAACTGGTGGTGCATCGCGGCGAGGAGCGCTTCGAAGTGGAGGCGATCGCGCTCAGCGACGTCCGCGGCCCGGCCAGCATGGCGCAAACGCTCTATCGCGAATCCGAGGCATCGAAACTTGCGCGCGAGCAGGCACGGGCGCTGCGTGCGGCGGAACGCGCCGGCTTCCGGCCGCCCGAAAGCAAGCCGGACAAACGCGCGCGCCGGCTGATCCGCGCGCTGGGCGACATCGACGCGCTCTAGGTCCGTCCGGCCTATCCCGGACGGCTGATTGCCCGTCCGCTGCCGTGTCCGGAGACTGGTGCGGCACGAATCGCCTGGAGGGCGCATGCGCACGCTGCGACGCGGCAGCCGCGGCATCGACGTGGAGTTCATGCAGCGCCTGCTGGTGCGCGCCGACGTGCGCGAGCATGCCGACGTGCCGTATTTCGGCAGCGACGGCCGTTTCGATGCGGAGTGCGACCGGGCGATCCGTGTGTTCCAGCGCCGGCACGCGGGCCTGGTGGTGGATGGCATCGTGGGGCCGCAGACCTGGAGCGCATTGGGCTTGCGCAGCCATCGCGAGCATCCGATCGAGCGCTACGGGCAACCGACGGGCATGAGCTGCTGGTCGGCGGCAGCCACCATGATCCTCGGCCGCAACATGAGCGTCGGCGCTGGCGGTGCGACGCTCGGTCCCACGGGCGGGCTGGATGCCGATTACGACAACATCCAAGCCTTCGGCCGTGCACTTGGCTGGCGGATGCCGGACCACTCGCCCGACGTGCGCGAGCTGGTCGGGATGTTGCTCGCATCGCCACTCTGGATCGGCTTGCAGCATGCCAGCGGCCGCCATGCGGTGGTGCTCAGCGGGGTTTACAGCGATGGCGATCCCTCGGGGCAGGGGACGATGGTGCGGATCCACGATCCGTGGCCGCCGGGGCGTGGCGCGGTGTACGGCAGTTTCGCCAACCCGATCATTCTGCGCGACGGCACGTTCCGTGCGGTGGCATCGCTGGAGTACCTGCTGATCCCGAACTGAAACCGGCGGAAGCGCACGCGCGAACGGCCGCTTGCGCGGCCGTTCGCACAGTGGGGCACGATGCTTACGCGAGGTCGAAGCGATCCAGGTCCATCACCTTGGACCAGGCAGCGGCGAAGTCGCGTGCGAACTTCTCGCTGCCGTCGGCGGCGGCGTAGACCTCGGCGAGGGCGCGCAGCACCGAGTTCGAACCGAACACCAGGTCGGCGCGGGTCGCGGTCCACTTCTGCGCGCCGGTCTTGCGGCACTGGCCGGCATAGCGGTTGCGCCCGGTCGGGCTCCACTCGGTGCCCATGTCCAACAGGTTGACGAAGAAATCGTTGCTGAGGATGCCGACGCGGTCGGTGAACACGCCATCCGCGGAGCCGCCGGTGTTCGCGCCGAGCACGCGCAGGCCGCCGACCAGCGCGGTCATTTCCGGCGCGGTCAGGGTGAGCAACTGCGCCCGGTCGACGAGCAGGTGTTCCGCGGGGACTTCGGACGGCGCCTTGAGGAAGTTGCGGAAACCGTCGGCGAAGGGTTCCATCGGTGCGAACGAGGCCACGTCGGTCTGCGCCTGCGTGGCGTCGGTGCGGCCGGGGTGGAAGGGCACCTCGAGGCGGATGCCTGCGTCGGCGGCGGCCTTCTCCACCGCGGCAGTGCCGCCCAGCACGATCAGGTCCGCCAGGGAGACTTGCTTGCCGCCGTTGGCGCTGCCATTGAAGCCCGCCTGCACGCCCTCGAGGACTGCGATGACCTTCGCCAGCCGCGCCGGATCGTTCGCCGCCCAGTCCTTCTGCGGCGCAAGGCGCACGCGCGCGCCGTTGGCGCCGCCGCGCTTGTCGCCGCCACGGAAAGTCGAAGCCGAAGCCCAGGCTGCGGCCACCAGGTCGGGGACCGTCAGGCCGCTGTCGAGGATGGTCGCCTTCAGCGCGGCGATGTCGCCGGCGTCGATCGGGGTGCCGGTCGGCGTGGGCAGCGGGTCCTGCCAGATCAGGTCCTCGGCCGGCACCTCGGGCCCGAGGTAACGCGCTTTCGGCCCCATGTCGCGGTGGGTCAGCTTGAACCAGGCCCGCGCGTAGGCATCGCTGAAGGCGTCGAAGTCGGCGAGGAAGCGCCGCGAGATCTGCTCGTAGGCCGGGTCGAAGCGCAGCGAAAGGTCGGTGGTCAGCATCGTCGGACGATGCTTCTTCGACGGGTCGTGGGCGTCGGGGATGATCGCCTCGGCATCCTTCGCCACCCACTGGTGGGCGCCGGCCGGGCTCCGCGTGAGTTCCCACTCGAAGCCGAACAGGTTCTCGAAGAAGTTGTTGCTCCACTGCGTCGGCGTCCTGGTCCAGGTCACCTCGAGGCCGCTGGTGATGGTGTCGCCGCCCTTGCCGCTGCCATGGCGGTTCGCCCAACCGAAGCCTTGCAGTTCCAGGTCGGCCGCCTCCGGTTCGACGCCCACGTTGTCCGCCGGCGCGGCGCCGTGGCACTTGCCCATGCTGTGGCCGCCGGCGATCAGGGCCACGGTTTCCTCGTCGTCCATCGCCATCCGGGCGAAGGTCTCGCGGATGTCCTTGGCCGCCGCGACCGGGTCCGGGTTGCCGTCCGGACCTTCCGGGTTCACGTAGATGAGGCCCATCTGCACGGCCGCCAGCGGGTTCTCGAGGTCGCGCGTGTGCGGCACCTTGCTGTCGTCGTCCTTGACCAGCACGCCATGCGGATCGGCGACGCCGGGCGAGCCGCGCGAATAGCGTTCATCGCCACCCAGCCACTTGGTCTCGCGGCCCCAGTACACGTCGAGGTCGGGCTCCCAGGTGTCCTCGCGGCCACCGGCGAAGCCGAACGTCCTGAAGCCCATGGTCTCCAGCGCGACGTTGCCGGCCAGGATCATCAGGTCGGCCCAGGAAATCTTCTGGCCGTACTTCTGCTTGATCGGCCACAGCAGCCGGCGCGCCTTGTCCAGGCTGACGTTGTCCGGCCAGCTGTTGAGCGGGGCGAAGCGCTGCTGGCCGCGGCCGCCGCCGCCACGCCCGTCGCCGACGCGGTAGGTGCCTGCGCTGTGCCAGGCCATGCGCACGAACAGGCCGCCGTAGTGGCCGAAGTCCGCCGGCCACCAGTCCTGCGAATCGGTCATCAGCGCCGCGAGGTCGCGCTTCAGCGCGGGGTAGTCGAGCATCTTGAAGGCCTCGGCGTAATCGAAGCCGGCGCCCAGCGGATTCGATCGCTCGGAGTGCTGGCTGAGCAAATCCAGCCGCAACTGGTTCGGCCACCAGTCTTGGTTGCCGGTGCCGCCGCCGGCGGCGCTATGGAACGGGCATTTCGCTTCATTGGACATCGCGGTGACCTCGAACGCTGGGGTCCCGACAATCTAGGCGGCGATGATCGAAAGTGAAAATCGAATGATCCGAATCAATCAATAGTATTTGACTATCACAGACGATCAGCGACCACTGCCCAGCCAGGATCCACCCAGTTTCAGCACATCGCCCAGGCCGAGTGCGCCATCTCCATCCTGGTCGAGGACAGCGCCCAGCAATCCGCCGCCCAGTCCGCCGGCTTCGCGCACCTGAGCCTGTTCCTGCCCGAGCAGGTTACCGAGCGCCTGCGGGGACGGCTCGCCGCCGCCGAACATGCGCTTGGCGAGGTAGGCCATCACGATCGGCGCGAGGATCTTCAACAGCAGCTGCGCCTTGTCGTCGCCCAGGCCGGTCGCCTGCCCCAGGCCTGCCTGCGCCCGTGGCAACTGGCCGCCGAAGATGTGGCCGAGTTGCCCGAGTCCATCGGTCTGGCGATCCTGCTGGCCGCCGAGGACCGCGCCGAGGATCTCGCCAAGCCCGCCGGCGCCGGCATGGTCCCGCCCGAGCGCGCCCAGCAGTGCGTCGGCGCCCTGCGGCTGCGCGGTGTTGCGGCCCATCGCACCGAGGATCATCGGCAGGGCGGCGGCAACCGCCCCCGCCGTTTGCGCCTGTCCGGCGCCGAGTTGGCCGGCGATCTGCTGCAGGGCGGGGCCAGAAAGTTGGGAGAACAGGTCGTCGGTCAGGCTGGTCATGGCGTCTTCCACAGCGTCGGGGAGGCCCGGAAGCGCCACGTTAGCAGGCTTGCGGCCGATCGCCGTGCCGCCGCCGGCCGCTCCCGCTCAGGCCAGCGCCTTGAGCCGGTAGAGCGCTTCCAGCGCCTGCTTCGGCGTCAGTTCATCGGGGTCGAGTGCTGCCAGCGCCTCCAGTGCGACCGATGGCGGGGAGAACAGGCCGAATTGCTGTGGCGCATCCAGCGCCGGGGCGCTCATCTGCGGGCTGGGCGTGTCGCGACCCTGCGCCTCGAGCTCCTTCAGCCGCGCGCGCGCCTGCTGCAGCGCAGCCTTGGGCAGGCCTGCGAGGGCGGCGACCTGCAGGCCGAAGCTGCGGTTGGCCGGGCCCGGCCGCACGGCGTGCATGAACACCAGCGCGTCGCCGTGCTCGACCGCGTCCAGGTGCAGGTTGGCGATGCCGCTGCCGGGTTCCGCCAGCGCGGTCAGTTCGAAGTAATGGGTGGCGAACAGGGTATGGCTGCGGTTGGCCGAGGCGAGTTGCCTTGCGACTGCATCCGCCAGTGCGAGGCCATCGTAGGTGGAGGTGCCGCGGCCAATCTCGTCCATCAGCACCAGTGAGTGCTCGGTGGCGTGGTGGAGGATGTAGGCGGTCTCGCTCATCTCGACCATGAAGGTCGATTGCCCGCGCGCGAGGTCGTCGCCGGCGCCGATGCGGGTGAGGATGCGGTCGATCGGCCCGATCTCCGCGCGCGCGGCCGGCACGAAGCTGCCGATGCAGGCGAGCAGCACGATCAGCGCGTTCTGGCGCATGAAGGTGCTCTTGCCGCCCATGTTCGGGCCGGTGATCACGTACATGCGGGTGTCGCCGTCGAACACCAGGTCGTTCGGTTCGAACGGCGCGTCGCGCAACGCCTCGACCACCGGATGGCGGCCGCGTTCGATGGCGATGCCGGGCGCGTCGCGGAGCAACGGCATCGTCCAGTCGAGCGCCTGCGCGCGTTCGGCGAAGCCGGCGAGCACGTCCAGCTCGGACAGTGCGCCGGCGCAACGGCGCAGCGGTTCCAGCGCCTCGTTGAGCAGGTCGAGCAGGCCGTCGTACAGCAGCTTCTCGCGCGAGAGTGCGCGTTCACGCGCCGACAGCACCTTGTCCTCGAACGCCTTCAGTTCCTCGGTGATGTAACGCTCGGCGCCGGTCAGCGTCTGCCGGCGGGTGTAGTGCACGGGTGCTTTGTCGCTCTGGCCCTTGCTGATCTCGATGAAGTAGCCATGCACGCGGTTGTAGCCGACCTTGAGCGTGGCAATGCCGGTGGCCGCGCGTTCGCGTGCCTCGAGGTCGACCAGGAACTGGTCGGCATGGGTGGACAGCGTGCGCAGTTCGTCGAGTTCGGCGTCGTAGCCCTCGGCAATGACGCCGCCGTCGCGGGCCAGCAGCGGCGGCTGCGGCACGATCGCGGCGCGCAGGATGCGCGCGGTGGCGTCGTGTTCGCCGAGTTCATCGTGCAGCGTCCGCAGGCGTGGCGAGTCCAGCGGCGCCAGGATCTCGCGGATCGCGGGCAGCATCGACAGGCCATCGCGCAGCGTCGACAGGTCGCGGGGACGCGCGCTGCGCAGGGCGACCCGCGACAGGATCCGCTCCATGTCGCCGAGGCTGCGGAAGGCCTCGCGCACCAGCTCGTCCGCACGCGCCTCGATCAGCGCCTGCACCGCATGGTGGCGCTCGCCGAGCGTGCGACGGTCGCGCAACGGACGATGCAGCCAGCGGCGGAGCAGGCGCCCGCCCATCGGCGAGACGGTTGAATCCAGCACGCCGAGCAAGGTCGCCTTGTGGTCGCCATCGATGCGCGAATCCAGCTCCAGGTGGCGGCGGGTGGCCGCGTTCATCGCCACCGCGTCGTCGCTGGCCTCCAGCGCGATGCTGCGCAGGTGCGGCAGTCGCTGTTTCTGGGTTTCCTCGACATAGCCGAGTAGCGCCGCGGCCGCGGCGACCGCGCGCGGCTTGCCTTCCAGGCCGAACGCGCCGAGGTCGTGGACCCCGAAGAACTGCAGCAGCTGGCGGCGGCCGCTGTCGGCATCGAACAGCCACGGCGGGCGCCGGCGCAGGCCGCGCGCCTCCAGCACCGCCGGCGGCCAGCCATCCTCGTCCGCGACCAGGGTTTCCGCGGGCTGCAGGCGTGCCAGTTCCGCGTCCAGCGCATCGTCGCCTTCCACTTCGTTGGCGCGCAGGCGGCCGCTGGCGAGGTCGGCCCATGCCAGGCCGTAGCCGCCCTTGCCGCGGCTGATCGCCAGCAGCAGGGTGTCGCGGCGTTCGTCCAGCAGGGCTTCGTCGGTGACCGTGCCTGGGGTGACGATGCGCACCACCTTGCGTTCGACCAGCCCCTTGGCCAGCGCGGGATCGCCGATCTGCTCGCAGATCGCCACCGATTCGCCCAACGCCACCAATCGCGCCAGGTAGCCCTCGTACGCATGGTGGGGCACGCCGGCCATCGGGATCGGCTGGCCGGCCGAATTGCCGCGCTGGGTCAGGGTGATGTCCAGCAGGCGCGCGGCCTTGCGCGCATCGTCGTAGAACAGCTCGTAGAAATCGCCCATCCGGAAGAACAGCAACACGTCCGGGTGCTCGGCCTTCGCCGCGAAGAACTGCTTCATCAACGGGGTGTGGTCTTGCTGCTTCACGCCGCTGCGTGTTCCTTCACGTGGCACGATGGGTCGGGGCGCGCCTTCGGCAGGGGGCTGCCTGGCGGGCATGCCGCAGGCGCAAGCGGCCGGCGGGCGGGTTGGACCGCCCGGCATTATGCCGGCATCGCCCGGAGACGGTCAGCCGGCAGGAGGCGCTCAGCGCGCCCAGGCGTTGCCGATCTGGATGTAGCCGGCGGTGCCATCGGGCCCGCGGGCGACGTCCACCCCGAAGGTCAGCCCGAACAGTTTCACCGCCTTGAAGCGCACGCCAACGCCGCCGGTGGCCACCGACTTGCAGCCGCGGTCGCCGTCGCGGGTGGAGCAGGCGCGGCCGCCGCCGGCGAAGCCGAGCACGTCCCAGCGCTTGCCGGCGGGGTGCCGCAGTTCCAGCTCGGCGGAGGCGGCGCGTTCGCCGGCGTAACGCATCTTGGCGACGCCGCGCAACGCGACGTACGGCCGCAGGTAGAACGGCGGATCGCCGGCGCTGGCCTCGACGATCGTGCGCAGGCCCAGCGTGGACTTGCCCGGACCGGCGCGATAGCCGGCCCAATCCAGCTTCAGCGACTGCTGCTCGAAGCTGGCGCCCAGCGCGGGCGCATGCACGGTCAGACCCAGCGACAGCGACTGCCCGCGCGACGGGGTGAACACGTCGTCGCGGGTGTCGCGGGTCCAGCTCAGCCCGATGCCGGCGATGTCGGCCTTGCGCGCCTCGCCCGCCAGTTCCGGCGGGAGGCCGAGGTCGAACGCGACTTCGCTGCGCGCCGCGAACACCCGCACGCCCACGCTGTCCGGTCCCTTGCCGAGGCTGCGCTCGGCCTGCACGCTGAAGCCGACCATCGACAGGTCGAAGCCCAGGTCCTGGTCCTCCTTGGGCGACAGGCCCGCGTAGCGCAGGCGGATGTCGGCCTTGCCGGCGACCGCCGTGCTGCGCCAGCGCCCGCCGTCCCAGGCGCGATGGTCGAAGGCCGCGAACCCGCGCGATCCGCCGCTGGTCCACAACGCCCCGATGCCATACGCCTGCGGCTTGCTGGGGCCGCTCCCGGCGGCTGGGCCGGCGCGCATCCAGACCGGGCCGGCGAACACCCCGGAGCCGATCGCCGGCTCGGTGATCGGGTAGGGGACGACCAGGAAGCGATCCTCGTCGGCCTCCGCTTCGGCATCCCCTGGGGCATCCTGCGCCTGCGCGCACGGCGACCCCGCAATCGTGCCCGCAAGCAGCAAGCCGCAGGCGGTCGGCAGCGGCGCCCGGCGTCGGAGGGTGGGTAGGGGCATCGGCGCGGCATCCCGGGCATGGCTGGGTCGCGCGCACGACACCATGCGCGCGGGTGGCGGGCAATTGGGCCTAGGTCGCAGCGAGCTGTTTCAGCGATGCGCCGGGAGGGAAAGGCTCAGCGTCGCGCCGCCATCCGGGTTGTTGCTGGCCCAGAGCTTGCCGCCGTGCGACTGCACGATGGTGGTGCAGACCGCCAGACCCAGGCCCATGCCTTCCGCCTTGCTGGTCACGAACGGACTGAAGATCCGCTCCAGGTCTTCTTCCGGGATCCCCGTGCCGACGTCGCTGACCGCGACCTCAACGTGGCTCGGCGCGATCAGGCGGGTGCGCACCGTGAGCCGGCGTCCCTTGCGCATGCCTTCCATTGCGTCGCTGCCGTTCATCACGAGGTTGAGCAACACCTGCTGCAGCTGCACCCGGTCGCCATCCACCAGCGGCAAGCCAGGTGCGAGGTCCAGCACCAGCTCGATGCTGCGGTTCAGCAGGTCGCTGCGGATGATCCGCAGCACGTCCTGCACGACCTCGTTGACCTCGAGCGGGCGGTGGTCGGCCGGGTCCTTGCGCAGCATCGCGCGCAGGCGCCGGATGACTTCGCCGGCGCGCTTGTCGTTCTCGACGATGTTGACCAGGCTGCGGGTGACCTCCTCGAGGTCGGGCGGGGCGTGGGCCATGAAGCGCAGGCCCGCCTGGGCATTGCTGAGGATCGCGGTCAGCGGCTGGTTGAGCTCGTGGGCGAGCGAGCCGGACAGTTCCGCGAGCAGCGCCACCCGCGAGAGATGGGCGAGTTCGTCGCGTTGCAGCGCGGCCTCGCGTTCCATCCGCTTGCGCTCGCTGATGTCGGTGACAGAGACCAGGACGAACGATTCGCCGGCGATCCAGACCGGACTGGCGGCGACGTCGACCGGCAGTTCGCGGCCGTCCGCATGACGCGCCATCCGCGGCTGGTCGGGCGCGGTCGCCAGATCGCCGGTGCGGAGCCAATCCGCCAGCGGATCGATGCCCGTTGCCGCGTCGTCCGGTGGCGGCAGCAGGCGGGCGAGTTCGGCGTGCACCAGGCGGCTGCGATCCTGCCCGAAAACGGCTTGTGCCTTGAGGTTGGCCAGCACCACGTGGCCCTCGCGGTTGGCCATCAGCATCGCCACCGGCGCCGCTTCGACGACCTGCTGGAAGCGCAGGTCGGCGGCCTTGCGCTCGGTGATGTCGACCAGCACCCCGCTGAAGCGCGGGCGACCGCCGGACGGGGAAGTCTCGACATGCCCGCGGATGCCGAGCCAGCGCATCGCCTGCCGGTCGGCGTCGATGCGGAATTCGGCCTTGAACTCGCCTTGGTGCCGCAGCGCGTCGGCCAGCGCCGCCAGCATCGCGGTGCGATCTTCTGGATGCACGCGCCGCAGCAAGTCGCGCAGGCGGAAGGCGTCCGGATGGCGCAGTCCCAGCATGCGCAGGGTGACATCCGACATCCAGCGCTCGCCATGGTCGGCGTCCCAGCCCCACAGGCCGATGTCGGCGGCCCGCACCGCGAGCGAGGTGCGCAACTGGCTGAGGCGCAGGCTGTCGTCGGAGGCCTTCAGTCGTTGCGCCAGCTGCGCCGCGCGCAGGATGTCGCCGCCCAGGTCCATGCTCATCACGAACAGCACGGGCACGAACCCCGGGTTGATCGAGATCGGCACGTGCTTGCCGAACCACACCGCGGCGATCGCCTCGACCGCGGCGACCAGCATGAAGAACTGGATGCTGCCGCACACCGCGACCACGCGCACGCGCTCGCGGACGTCGCCGCGCCGCCAGACGGTCACGATCACCTGGCCGAGGAAGACGACCATCAGCAGCAGGCTGGCCTGTACCGTCGCCATCCACGGATTGGCCACGCCCATCGGCGTCGAGATGATTTCGCCGCCCCACATCTGGATCCGCGCCAGGCCGGTGGTCTCGCGGAAATGCAGGTTGTCGCCGGTGGTGAAGTTCGCGACCAGTCCGATCACGTAGAACGCCGAGATCGCGATGCCCAGGGGCACGTTGCCGGCCCGGAACGACAGCCGCACGAACCACACCAGGCCGACCGTGAGCACGCACATCGCGGCGTGGCCCCAGCGCAGGATCCGCGCGAAGTCGGCCGGGACCATGGTGCGCATCGCCACGATCTCCATGATCGCGATGGTGCCCACGCTCAGGCAGATCACCGAGAACAGCAGGTGTACCAGGTTGGCGCGGCCGCGGACCCCGATGTCGAAGTGGATCAGGGCGAGGGTAAAGCAGATCCCCGCCATCAGCGGCCATGCCAGGTCGATCCAGCTCATGGGTGCCCCGTTGCGACGGCACGGCGTCGCGCGGCGCGAGGATAGCCCATGGCCGCGGCGTTCAGTCGCCGTCGGTATGGCCGAACCGCCAGCCGACCTCCCAGCGCCATTCCGAACGGATGCCGGACTCGATGTCGAAGTCGCTCCAGACGTAGTTCCAGAGCACCCCGAGGTAAACCCGCTCGCCCACGGGTTGGCGCAGGCGCAGCTCGAGGTTGGCGTAGCGCCCGTCGCCGAGCGAGTCGAGCATCTGCAGCTCGCTGGAGAAGGTGGTGCGCCGCCACACCGGCCCCTTGGCGCGCAGGTAGAAGCCGAGCGCCGGGCCGTCGAAGCGTTCGTTGCCGCGGGTGATCGCGAGGTAGCCGAGCGCCGGGCCGACGCGCAGGTAGCGGTCGTCGCGCTCCCACAGCCGCCAGCCGTAGGCGGCGCTCAACGATAGCGTGCGGTCGTAGCCTTCGGTGGTCAGGTCGGTGGTCGCGAGGAAGCGCGCGGCGGTGAAGTAGCGCTCGCCCAGGAACTTGTCGTAGCTGACGCTGGCCGCCCAGTCGTCGTCCTTGAGCACGTCGTCCGAGCGCTTGTAGTCGTAGGCGAGCTTCGCGTGCAGTTCGCCGACATCGGTCTTGCGCACCACCGTGAGCGCGGCATCGAGGTCGTTTTCGCGGGTCTTCAGGCTGCCGCGGTCGACCGCGAGCTTGGCGCCGAGGTCGCCCTGCCAGACAGGTTTCGCTGGCCCCGCGGGCTCGGCAGTTTCTGCGGCAGGCGCGGGTGCGATGGCGACGTCGGTCGCCGGCGGGTCGGCCTCGATGCGGGCCTCGCCGGCCGCCACCTCGATCCTGCCGAGAATCGACGACTGGAACACGATGCGTTGCGCGTCGGCCGAGACCAGCGTGCCGGTGAGGCGGTCGCCGTTGGCGAACACCAGGGTGTCCGCAATCGCCTGCGTCGGCGCCAGGCACGCGAGCAGGACGAGCGCCCGTATCGGCGTCATCGCCGGCTTTCGGTATTGGTGACCCAGCTGATCGCGTCCAGCAGGGCCTGGGCGTCCACCGGCTTGCGCAGGAACATGCGTGCGCCGAGGTCGCGTGCCCAGGCGCGGGTCTCGTCGTCGTCGCGGGCGGACACGGTGATTACCGGGAGCTTGATCCGCGCTTCGTTGAGGCAGGCCTGGACCTGCATGCCGGTCATCCGCGGCATGGTGATGTCGAGCAACACGCAGGCGCGCGCCTGGTCCACCACTTCCTCCAGGAAGCGTTCGGCGCAATCGAAGGACACGGGATGCAGGCCAGCCGAGCGGATGAGCCGGGAGAACCCGGTCCGCACCGCTTCGTCGTCATCGACGATGTAGACCACCACCGGTCCTGCAGACACGGCCATACACGCTTCCCCGGCAGGTTCGTCCCGCGCCGCGCCCGGTCTCCCCGAACCGGGCACGTGCGGTGGGTCGGCGAGCCACGACGATCCGGGCCCGTCTCCAATGGAAGCGACATTAGGGGTGGGGGCGTGGCGCCGAAATGGGACCTTGATCCCATGCGACCGGCTTGGCCGGCCGCCGCCGGGCGATCAGCCCGGACGCAGGCCCAACTGGTCGCAGAGGCGCACCAGTTCGGCGACGGAACGCACCTGCATCTTCGCCATGACCCGCCCGCGGTGGACCTTCACGGTCTTGAGGGCGATGCCCATGTCGAAGGCGATCTGCTTGTTGAGCCGGCCGCGGACCACGTGTGCCATCACCTCGCGCTCGCGCGCCGACAACTGCGCATAGCGCTCGGCGACCTGGTCCTGCTGGCCGCGAAGGGTGCGCATCTCCCGGCATCGTGCGACCGCGGCCTCGATCGCCTCCAGCAGCACGTCGGCGTCGACCGGCTTCTCCAGGAAGTCCAGGGCACCACGCTTGAGCGCGCGCACACTGGTACCGACGTCGCCCTTGCCGGTCAGGAACACCACCGGGATGTCGATGCCGTGTTCCGCGAGGGCTTCGTGGAGTTCGGGGCCGGTCATCTCCGGCATGCTCACGTCGAGCAGCAGGCAGCTGCAGCGGCCGGCGTCGTAGGCGTCAAGGAAGGTCGCCGCGGAGGCGCAATCGACCACTTCCCAGCCGGCCGAGCGCAGCAGCCGGCACAGACCGGTGCGCACGTCGTCGTCGTCGTCGACCACGTAGACGCAGGCTTCGCCGCTCGCCATCGCACCCCCATCCTTCGGGCCGGGTCCGGCCGGACCGGGATCATAGCGTCCCCGGGTGGAGGTGCAGTGGGGCTAGAGCAGGATCGACACCAGTTTGTTCATCAATTCGTCAACCGAGAACATCGTCAGGACGAGTGGGGTGACCGGCAGCAGCAGGGCGATGGCCAGCGCCGTCAGTGCGCTGCGGTCGAACACCACCATGCGCATCTGCTTGAGGTTGGCGTAGGCATTGCCGAGGTCGGCCAACGACTGGATGTCGCCGGTGCCGAGCAGGGGTTCGCCAGGGGGCGGCGCGCCGGCACCCAGCCAGCGCTGGTTGAACTCGGCGGCATACCGCATCGACAGGTTGCCGTAGGCGCCCAAGCCGCGCTGGCGGGCCTCGGCGAGGGCCGGGCTGAACATCAGCAGCGGGGCGACGACCGTGGCCACGGTGACCACCACCACCGCCGCGAGTTCCAGCTTGAAATCGAGCAGGCCGGCGCCCGAGAAGAAGATCTGGTCGGCGATCCAGCCGGCGGAGAGGATGCCTTGCGCCACCAGCAACGGTGCGAACGCGCGCGACAGCTGCGAGAGGAAGCCCAAGCCGCCGGCATGGTCCGGGTGCAGCGGTTGCAACTGCAGGTCGAGGCGGGACAGCCGCCACATCAGCGCCCACCACACCAGCAGCCGGTAGTACCAGCGCAGCAGGAAGAACTGGAACATCGGCACGCTGACCAGGTTCAGCCAGTGGCCGGCCAGGCTGGCCTCCATCTCGCCGCCGCGGCGCACGCCGTACCAGGCGCTCAGGTCGGTGTCGATCGCCGGGTCCCACAGCCCGCCGACACCCAGGGTGTAGACGAACACCAGGATCAGCAGTTCGGGCCACCAGGCGTCCAGCCACCGGCGGGTGGAGGCGAGGATGGCCTGGAAACGGGCAACGTCCTCGCCCACGATGATCCCGCGGTCGATGAACTTGGCGAAGGCCGGGCGCATGCGCATCTGCACCAGGCGTTCGGCCGCCAGCAGCATCGGCAGCGCCAGCAGGAAGCGGGTGTGGGCGTCGATGTCGCGCAGCAGCGGCACCTCGCAGCCGTCCCACAGCCGTCCTTCCAGCAGCGAGATCAGGGCGAGCGGCACCCACGCCAGGCCCACCACCCACGCACCGCGCCGGCCCCAACCCTCCAGTTCGCCTCCGGCGAGTCCGAGCCGTTGCAGCAGGCGGAACAGCGGGCCGGCATCCACCAGCGAGAAGCCGCTGGCGGGTGCGGTGGGCAGGGTCGGGGCGTCGGTCCGGGTCATGCGCGACGATGCCTCACTTGGCCTGCGGGTCGTTGAGGTCCTTGTCCGGGAAGTACTTGCTGCCCTTCACGGTGAGGTCGGCCGACAGCCCCGACGAGGTGACCTGGTACAGCCAGACGTCCGGGGAGATCGACACCGCCCCGGCGAGCGCGGTGCCCTCGTCCCCGTGCTTCAGCGCGGCCGTTGCCTGCCCGCCGTACTGCCAACCCTCGTGGATGAAGGCGTCCAGCGCCTTGCGGGTTTTGAACACGAAGATCAGGTCGTACTTCTTGATCCCCATGCCCACGCCGGCCTGGACCTCGACGAAGCGCATGTAGGTGGCCTTGCCGGTGCCGGCTTCGACCGCCAACCCGCGCCCGGTGCCGCCGCCGGCGACGCCGATCTTGATGCCCTTGTTGGAGAAGGTGGCGTAACCCGCCGCGGATTCCACCGCCTTGCGCGCGCCGGGATCGACCTTGTAGAGGTGGGCCAGCGCCCGGTCCGACTGTTCGCGGATCTCGGTGCGTTCCTCCTGGACGTCGCCCGCCAGCGCCTGGCCGGCGGACAGGACGAGCGCGCCGCCGACCAGCAGGGCGGCCAGCGTGCGGTTGAGACGATGCATGGCGGACATCAGCGCTTTCCTCCCTGCACGCCGCGCGCCGTGTCGAGCTGGGTCCGCAGGATCTTGGCCCAAGCCGCGGCGGCGGCGCGCGCTTCCTGCTTGTTGTCGATGTTGGTGATGCGCTTCGGGCGGAAGCTTTCGTCGGCCTCGGCGTGGTCGTACACGCGCATGACGAGGTCGTTGCTGGCGGCATCGCGCAGCTCGGCGATCATGGTCATTTCGCCGGCGGAGATGGCGTACACGTCGACGCGGCCGACGGTCGGCAGGTCGGGGGCGGTGACGTAGAGGTCGACGATCGACAGGTTGACGTCGAGGACGTCGGCGCCGGCGGCGGTCACCACCTCGTAGCCGCCCTGCTTGAGCTGCTTGGTCATCTCGTCGCGGATCAGCCCGGCGAGCTGGTCCTTGATCCGCTGCTGCTGGTCGGCACGCACGCGCATCGTGCCCGGCACCTGGCGGTCCCAGTTCTTGCGGAAGGCGACCGTGATCGGCCCGAGGCGGACCTTCTTGTAGGCGGCGAGGGTCGCGCCGGGGCGCGCATACACCGCGTCCAGGCCCTTGATGGTGCGCTTCTCCAGGCCTTCCTCGCCCCAGGCGGTATTGGCCTGGGCGCGGGTCTTCGGCTGGGCGGCCGACGTCTGGGCGGCGGTGGCGAACGTGGTGCAGGCGAGCGCGGCTGCGACCAGCGCGATGGACAGTTTCCGGGACATGCTGGGGTCTCCTGGATCTCGGGACGGTGGCGGGATCGCCGGACGCAGCGCGCCGGCAGCGTCCGGGATGGTCGGATGCCGCATCGCGCGGAGCTATGGGACCTTGGGCCGATCAGGACCCGGATGCCGCGTCACTCGCGCGCGTAGGCCGCGAGCGCGTTGGCGATGTCGGCGTCGCCGGGGAAGCGCTTGCTTGCCGCCCGCAGTACCCGCAGTGCGTCGGCGCGGCGCCCGATGTCGTGCAGGGCGACCGCGTGGATGTAGGCGTAGCGGGGATTCGCCGGGTCGCCACGGGCGGCGCGCGCGAGCAGGTCGAGCGCCTCCGGCAGGCGTTGCTGGCGGACCCGGAGCAGGCCTTGCGCATGCAGCAGGGCGGGATCGCCGGGGATGCGCCGCAAGCCTTCCGCGAGTGTCGCATCGGCAAGGTTGTCCTGGCCGGTCTGCCGGTACAGCTCGGCGAGGTTGGCATACGCAGGCGCGAAGTCCGGCTGCAATGCCAGCGCGCCGCGGTAGTCGGCGGTCGCGCGGGCGACTTCCCCGCGCTCGGCATGGAACAGTCCGAGGTTGTAGCGCGATTCCGGGCGGTCGGCATTCGCCTGCTGGGCGCGCACGTAATCGTCGAAGACCTTCTGCAGGCGCGCTTGGGTGGGGGCATCCTGTGCGCCGAGATCGACTGGCGCCAGCACAGCGCCGACCTTGACCCGCACCGGGTAGGCCGGGTCTTCCGCCAGTGGCAGTGCCAGCCGCAGGCGTTCGCGGATGGGGGCGGCCTGCAGCGCATCCACGGCAGCCGCGCGGAC
>JAFLEC010000170.1 GCA_017302095.1 Lysobacterales bacterium
CTCGATCGCATCGCCGACCTCGACGTCGTAGGTCAGTTGCACGCGCGGGGCGCGCACGCGGTCGAGCTTGTGCTGGGTGCTTTCCTTCTTGGCCATGAGGTTCCCCGTCTTGCGTGTGGTCGGGCGGTGCCCGGTGGATGGCCGGAGCGCGGTCCGGTGGATGGAAACGAGTCTAGGAACGGGGCCTGCGGCGCGACATCCGACGGACGGCCAGACTTGGGCATATGCCGTTCGACGTGGGCAGGCGCGCGCGCATCGCGGCCCGGTGGATCAGTAGCTGGGCGCGAGGCCCACGCGTTCGCGGATCGAGGACAACGTGCTCTCGTCGCGCACCACTTCCGCAAGCCACTCCTCCAGGGGCATGTTGGCCCACGCCACCGCCCGCTCGAGCAGATAGGCGACCGGGCTGTGCGGTTCGGTGCGACGGAAGAACGCCGCGATCTGCGCCAGCGAGGCCAGGGCGGCCTCCTTGGAGGCGAGCGCTCCCGCGGACAGGTCGGGTGCAGCGCCCATGCCGGCGGCATGGCCCACGCTCCCGCCAGCCTCGCCCACCGCGGCGCCTGCCGCCTGCTCCACCGCCACGCCTCCGATGCCCTTCGCCGCGCCGACCTTGGCGTAGACCTGCTGGATCTTCTTGAGCGCGTCGTCGATGCCGGCGAGGTTGGGCGCGTCGCGGCCCATCCGCGCGTCGGCGGTGGCGCTGAAGCGCGCGAACGCATCGCGCGCCGCCTGGATCATGTCGATCCGCTCGCGGACCACGCCGTCCGGCGTCGCCAGCATGCGTGCGTCGAAGGCCTCGCCATTGATGCGCCCTTCGTCGAGCGCGGCCTGGTAGGCCTCGGCGTTCTGCCGGCCGAGGTTGTCGACGTCGCGCGAGTCGATCCAGCCGGCCAGGGTGAGCGGCGCCTGCGGATCGTCGTTGAGCATCATCTGTTGCAGGGCGCGGGCACCCCAGGTCGCGAACCAGGCCAGCTTGCCTGCACGCTCCTCCAGGTCGCCGTCTTCCGCGCGCGGATACAGGCCTTCCCAGTACTGCTCGAGCAGGCCGTGCAGCAGGTCGAAGCCGTCGCGCGCGCCTTCCAGGCCATGCCGGAAGATCGCCGCCTCGCCCAGCCAGACCGCGGCCTGCAGGTCCTTGCTGGTGCGCACCAGCACGTCCTCGGCCAGGCTCTGCGCCTCGCGCCAGTCGGCCACCTTGGGCTCGGTCTGCCAGTCGCCTTGCGGCAGGTTGGGATCGTCCGCGCGCCGCGCTTCGCGGATGCGGTCGAACTGGTCGGAGAAGCTGGCATCGCTGCCGGCCGGGTCGCCGCCCGGGATGGGGGCGAGCAGTTCATTGACGTCGATGGCCATGGCAGGGCTCCTGGGTCTGTCACTCGAGGATCACGTTGGGGACTTCGGCGCGCGCGTTGCTGGCGCCGAGGAATTGCCGCATCTGGTCGGACAGCTGGACCTGGATGTAGACACGCGCGCCGCGGAAACCGGCCTCGGCGAGGCGCTGGCGCAATTCGCCCCACTGCGCGGGGCTGTAGCTGGCGCGGAAGTCCTCCAGCGAGAACGCGTGCGAGCCCGACGCGAAATCCTCGATCAGGCGCGCGAACCCATCCGGTCCGTCGTAGATCGCGGTCAGGCTGATCGGCGGCGCGGCGGGGGCGGCGGGCTGCATCTGGCTGGTGGCGGGATCGAACTCCTGCACGGCCTCCTCGCCTGCGACCGGCGGCGGCGCGATCGCGATCCGGATCCGCGCCTGGGTGCAACTGCTCGCCGACCAGAACACCTGGGCGGTCGCATCGGCCAGCGATTCGCCGGCGGAGCTGGCGCGGAACACGCGTTCGCGGCAATCGACCTCCAGTACCGTGCCCCCCTCGGCCTCGTCCAGCGCCCCGAGTTCGCTGGGCCTGGCCAAGGTGAAGCTGCCGGCGAGGAACGGCGGGCCGTCCGAGAGCACCGGCAGGAACTTGCGCTCCGAGGCGACCATGCCCTGGTAGGCGGCGGTCAACGGCATCGACACCCCGTCGACCTTGACCGGCAGCCGCTCCTTCTCGGTGATGAACGGCTTGAGCCAATCGTTGGCGAACGCGCCGAGCTTGCCTTGCGGCCCGTAAAGCGCCTCCACCTGCTGCTCCGGCGGCAGCGCGGCGAGCGGCTTGACCACGCTTTCGCGCCAGCGGGCCTGCACGAACTCGCCGGCGCGGTGCACGGTGAGGAACAGCAGCAGGCGCGACGGCCCCTGCACGATCGACCACGCGGCGAGGTCGTCGCCCTTGAACGCGGTGGCGAACCGCTCGCCGGGCTTGTCCACCGATGCGATCAGCGCGGTGTACTCGCTCGCCGGGGGCTTGTCGGCCTTGCCCTTGCTCGCGAACAGGTCGGACGCGAGCTGGTAGGCGTCCTCGCCGGAGCCCTCGGCCTGCAGGCGCAGGTAGGCGCGGGCATAGTCGGCCTGCTGCCCGGCCAGCACCCGGGCCTGGGTGTCGTGCATCGCCAACAGCCACGACGGCGGGGAGACCCGATCGCCGCCGAAGCGGAAGGAATCCGCCACGAAGCGCCCGAACGGGCGCCACGAGGACAGCCACTTCGCCTTCATCTGCGCCCACGTCGCCGCCCAGCGCGAAGCGAGCGGCCAGTCGATCGGCAGCTCGTACAGGTCGCGCTGGGCGTCACGAAAAAAACGAGCGTACGGATCCTCCGCCCCGCCTGCCCGCGCCAGCAACTCCGGGTAACGGCCACGCCATAGCGCACGGCCGTCCTGGAAGCGCGCCTGGAATTTCGCCCACTGCGCGAAGTAATCGCGGAAGTAGCCGTCGCGCAGTTCGTCGAAGCGCGCCTGCTTGTCGGGCGCCCGGGCGCCGAGGGTCGCGAGCATCGGCTGGACGATGCCTTCCCAGGCGCCACGGGTGTAGGCACCGGAGATCGCGGCCTGCTCGCCGCCATCGGTGCCCACCACGGATCCCGCGGGTAACCAGTAGCTGCCGAGGTCCATGCCCTGGCCGCGGGCGTCCGCCCAGGCCCGCAGGTCGGCGGCGCGCGGGCTGTAGTTGGCCAGCAGGCGCGTCAGCAGGCCTTCGAGCCGGGCGCGCTCGGCATCAAGGACGTTTTTTTTTTGCCAGCGCAAGTACCCGAGGTAGGTGGCGAACAACGCCTCTCCGTTGTCGCGGTCGCGGCGGGTGTCGTGGTCCGGGCTGGCGAACGGCGCGAACAGGCGCGAGCGCGCATCGAAACTCACGTTGTTCGGGAGTTCGCGAGCGCGGCAGCCGGCGGCGCCGTCGCGGCATTCGTCCAGCAGGCGCAGGCGCTGGGTGATCGCGAGGACGTGTTCGATGCCGGCGCGGCGTTGCTCGATGTCGGTGGCCAGCATCTGGTCCTCGGGGGCGAGGATCAGGTTGGCGAAATCGTCGGTCACGCGCTTCTGCAGCGTCGCGATGTCCGCATCGGCACGGCGGATGCCGAAACTGAGCAGGGTCTCGCTGGCGGCGGCTTCCAGCGCCTCGATGGTGCGGCCGCAACCGGCCACCCACTCGATGCGCCCGCTGCTGGTACGGTCGGCGACCTCGGCGCAGGCGCTGCGGGTCTGCGCGAGCAACGCGCCATCATCGCGGCGCGCGGCCTTGAGGCCGTAAGCCAGGGACGCCGACAGGCCCAGCATCGCGAGCACGCCCAGGCCGGCGACCGCCATGCGACCCGCGTTGCCGCGCAGGCTGGCTCCGGCAAGGGGTTGGTCCGCGGGGAGGAATCGCGTGAACAGGTCGGCGACGAAGGCGCCACCCGGATGCGCGGACTCCGAGCCACCCGCGAAGTACAAGCCCCGCCAACGCGGCGTGCGCTGGAACGGGTTGTCCTCCAGCATCTGCGCGACGAACAGGGCCAGCCCCGGGCCGCACCGGCGCAGCGATTCCACGAACTCGAAGATCGCGCGCCGTTGGCTGGGCGTGGCCTGGGTGCGCAACGCGGTCATGCGCAGCGCATGCAGGCGTTCGGCGATCGGTTCGAAGACCTCCGCCACCCGTCCGCCACTGGCTGCGCTGACCACTTCGTCCGCGGCGAAACGGTGCCCCAGCGCCTGCGAGAAGGCCTCGGCCGGCAGTGTCGCGCGCACCTGCGCATGGCCGGGCAAGCGTTCCAGCCCGGTGACCACGAAGTACACCGGCATCCGCACCTGCAGGTGCTCCATCGCCTCGTCGACCAGCCGGCGCAAGCGGGTGGCCGTCTCCCGCAGGGCATCCGCAGGGCCCAGCAGTGCCTGCGCCGACACCGCGACCACGATCCCGTTCAACGGCAGCTTCTCGCGCTCGTCGGCGAGCTTCATCAGCGCCTGGTACCAGAGCCCGCGATCGAGCCTGGCATTGGCGTCGCAGACCACGCGCGGGTGCATCTCGATGGCGATCATCGACTTGAAGAACCACCAGCGCCAGACGTCGTCCGCGGCCAACGCCGCCTTGTCCGCGGCCGGGAACGGCGAAACCTCGGCGCCCGCGCGGAGCAACCCATCGACGTTCGCGGCGGCATCGCCCACGAACAGCATCCACGGGATCCGGTAGAGCGGCGTGCGCCCCTTGTCGATGTCCGGCGAGCGCGCGATCGTCCGCTTGGCCTCGGCGATCGCGGCCGCCATCCGCGCCACCGGCTCGCGCTCGTCCTCGGCATTGCCCGGGCCGAGGTCGCCGATCCGCTTGCGGGTGCGCCCCTTCAGCGAGGCCTTGCGCTGGCCCGCCATGAACCACCACAGCACCACCAGCGCCACCACGCACAGGCCCAGCACCTGCCAGAAGCGCATCGGCAGCAGCGGCAGCAGCGCCAGCCCGAGGAAGACCAGTCCGGCGACCACCACCAGCAGGACCAGCGAGACCACGATGCGTCGCAGCCACGGCTTCTTCGCGGTATCCGCACCCTGCGCGTACAGCGAACCGATCCGCGAGAAGATCGAACCGATGCTCGAGAACAGGCGTTCGACGAAATCCAGCGGGTTCATGGTGCGGGCTCCATG
>JAFLEC010000171.1 GCA_017302095.1 Lysobacterales bacterium
TGGGCCGCCGCGGAGCGAGCCCCCTCGACCACCGCGTCCGCGCGCACGGTGTCGGCAGCCGGCGCCCCCACGACGCGCGGCTGTGCAGCTGCTGCTGGGCTCTGGGCACAGGCGGCCAGCAGCAGGATGAAGGCGATGGCGAATGCGCGCATGGTGGTCACCGCGCCGGCCAGAAGAATGCGAGCGAGAGCAGGAGCGCGCCGAAGGTCTCCAGGCGGTCCTTGACCAGGAGCCAGCGGGCCGCCTGGTCGCCTGCGAGCACGCGGCTCTGCAGGTCGCGCTCCGTTGGCCGGTCGATGTCGTGCATGTAGACGGCCTTGATCGCCCAGCTGAAGGCCAGCCATGCGGCCGCGTAGGCGCACAGCGCCGGCAGCTCGGCGAGCCATGCCAGTGCGTCGGGCCCGACGCGCACGATCGCGCCGAGGACCACGTAGCCGACGACCGCCAGCACCACCAGGCCAGGCAGCCAGAGCGTGAACTCCTGCGACGCGTAGAAGAACGCGGTCAGGCGGGAGCGGATGCGGGTCAGGATGTTCATGGAACCTTCTGGGCCTGTTCGACCTGGTTGAGGCGGCGCTCGAGCTCGGTGAGTCGCCAGATGACGCCGGTGTCCAGCTTTGCGTTGAGCACCTGCACGTCGCTGGTGACCTGCAGGAGCTTTTCCCCCTGCTCAGCCTGGAGGTGCTTGATCTCGCCCAACTGCATCGAGACCACCCATCCCAGACCGGCGAAGACGAACGGCATGAGCCATACGAAGATCTGGACGGCGATCTTCGCGAGCTTGTTGGTCATGGCGTCTTCGACGTGCATGTTGTTTCCGCTCATCGCCCCTGCTCGACAACGGGTGGTAAGACTCGCCGCCGCACGCGCCACCCGGGCTCCTGCGTGCGGCGGCGATCGGTCAGGTGCGCTTGCCCTTCATCAGCACCTTCGGGCGGGTGCAGTAGTTCAGGGCGTTCATCTGCACTTCGAGGTGGCGACCCTTGCCGTTGGCCGACGGGTACTGCTTGGCGTAGCGCGGCAGGCCCGGGGTGTTGACGGTCTCCTCGTAGTCGGCCGGCGCGAAGATCGTCCGCCACAGGCCAGGCACGCCCACCGGGAAGATGTGGCAGGCATCGGTGCCGATGAACGGGGTGCCGCCAACGCCACCGCGGTAGTTCTCCCAGACGATGCCGCCGAACTCGAACACGCCGTAGATCGTGCCGTTCGGGGTGACGTATCCATCACGCAGCACCGAGGCCATGTCGGTGTTCTTGTACGACTCACGCACTTCCGGGTGCGCCAGCAGGTCGTCGAAGAAGGCGTCGCCGCATTCGGCGAAGATCGGGCCGGTGGCCACGCCGCCGAGGTTGCCGGCGATCTTGCGGACAATGCCGGCACACTTCTTGCGCAGCACGCCATCGACCGGGGCGGCGTTGTCCAGGTCGAAATCGACCTCCGCTTCCTGCGTCACGCCAAACTCGGTGAACAGGTTGTAGAGCGTGCTGCCGTCGGCATTGAGGATGATGCCCTTGATCGCACCCACGCGCTGGTGCTCCAGCGTGGGATCCAGGCGCCAGCTGACCAAGTTGCGCAGGCGCGCATTCACCCGCTCCTGCAGCACCTCCAGCGTGCTGGTCTGGCCGAAGGCGCGCACGTTCTGCACGCTGTCGGCCATGATGAAGTCGTCCACCTGGTAGTGCGGGACCACCAGGCTGCGGGCGTTGCGCTTCTCGCCCGCACCCGGCTGGCCGGGGCCGCCGCGCGGGGTCGGGTCGACCAGCTTCAGCTCGCCGCCGATCTCCTCGATCATGATCTGGGTGGTGGGGACGGATTCCTCCTCCCAGCCCGCGACCTGGCCGGCGCGACCCGGGACGAACGGAACCTTGTTGATGGCGTCGGTCAGCGACAGCGTGCTGAAGGCATCGCCGTTGAAGACGTCGAGAGTGATGTCGGACATGGTGTGGGTTTCCTCGGGTCAGCGCAGGACGATGCCGAGCGCAGCCAGCTGCGCGATCGCGGCGTTCTTGTCGTTGGTGGTGATGCCTTCCGGCCAGACCAGCTGGTCGGCCTTGACTTCGGCATCGCGGACCACCACGACGACGGCGATGTCGGCGGTGGCGTTCGTGGTAGCCAGCAGGATGCCGGCGGCATCCTCGGAACCGTCCGAGGCAGCAGGAGTCAGGGCGGTGAACTTGCCGCTGGCGGTGATCTGGCCCAGCACGGCGCCGGCCTGCAAGTCGTTCCCCGTGGCGAGGATCTCGTTCTCGCGCGAGTAGGTGCCGTTCGCTTCCGACAGCAGGAAGTCGCCGGCGCGGTTGTTCTCGGTGATGGTGGTCATCGGCGTGGGTCCTTACTTGGTCGCGCCGCCGGCCATCGCCTTGCGGCGGCCGTCGAACACGGTGCTGACGGAGAGGGTCGGCTTCTTGTCGCTGCCGGCGTCGTCGCCCGGCTTGGCGTGCGCGGCCGGCTTGGACGCGTCCTTGCGCATCGCATCGAGCGTGATGCCGCGATCGGCGGCGGTACGCATGAGCGTCAGGGCGAAGTTCGCCGCACTGTCACCGCCCTCGATCGCGGCCTTGAGCTCGGCGTCGAAGCCGGGGCGGGCCAGCGCCTGGAGATCGGCGATGCGGGTGCGCTCGGCCTTGATGGCCTCATCGGTGGAGGCCTTGCGGCCGGAGTCTTCGCCTTCGCGGCGGGCCTGGGCGATGGCCGCATCGCTGGAGGCGATGGTGATCTGGTCGGCGGTGTGGCCGGCGGCCAGCGCGTTGCGCAGGTCCTCGGTGTTCGAAACCGTGACCTGTCCCTTGTTGCCAGTGGACATGGAGGTCTTCCTCTTGAAGGTGCTTGCGGAGCCGGCAAGCTCGGCGATCACGGATTCGAGCGATCCGATGCGGTCTGCCATGCCGGCCTTCACCGCATCGGCGCCGATCAGCACGCCTCCACGGCCGAAGTCGGCGAGTACTTTCTGGACGGTGGCGCCGCGGTAGTCGGCGACGGCGGCGACGAACACGCTGGCCAGCGAATCGACGATCGCCTGGACCTTGTCACGGCCTTCGTCGGTGGCCGGATCGACGCGCTTGTCCGGAGACTGGCTGCTGACGATCTCGATGCGGCGCACGTCCGCCTTCGCGTCGCGGGCGGTGGTGTCCAGGAACGACATGACCACGCCGATCGAGCCCAGCTGGGCGGTCTCGTCGATGACGATCTCGTCGGCGGCGGCGCCGAGCCAGTAGGCGCCGGACGCCACGCTGCCGCCGCCGTACGCCTTGATCGGCTTCACCCCGCGGGCGGCGTGGATGATCTTGGCCAACTCGTTGATGCCGGTGGCCTCGCCGCCGGGCGAGTTGATCTCCAGCACGATGCCCTTGACGTAGGAGTTGTCGAGCGCGGCCTGGATGTCGGTGGCCAGCACCTGCGTGCTGGTGGCGCCGGAGATCTCGGTGAACAGGTTGGCGTAGCGGAAGATCGGGCCGGTGACCGGAATCACGGCGACGCCGTCGCGCATGCGCACGGTGCGCGTGTTGTCCAGGGGGCGGCCCAGCCGCGCCTGCAGCGCCTCCGGCTCGCCGTAGCGCTGCGCCACGGCGAGGATGGTTGCCAGCGCGTCCTGCTGGATGACCCAGGGCCGCGACGCGGCCAGGTGGAAGGCGTCGATCACGGCTGCGCTCCTTCGTCGTCGGCCGCCCCGCCCGGGTTCTCCCGGGCGGGGTCCGGCGCGCTCGCGGCGGTGGCATTGGGTGCCGTCCAGGTGCCGTCGGCCTTGCGCTGGTTGATCTCGCGCAGGCGCTGGGCATAGACCGAGTCGCGGTCCTCGCCGGACATGGCGGCGGTTTCGATGGCCTCGTTACTGAGCCCGGCCTCGATCCGGGTCTTGGCGGCACGGGCTTCCTTTTCCTCGTCCATGGAGCCGCGCGCCGGGCCGATCCACAGCGCACGCGACCAGGCGTGGCGGCGCCCCGGATCGCCGTAGCCGGGCAGGACGATGCGGCCGCTGGCCACCTCTTCGTCGAGGAACAGGCAGTAGACCGGCTGGCAGAACTGCGTGGTCAGCATCCAGCGCCGGCACATGAACATGCGCCAGGCCTCGAGCATGGCCGCACGGGCGGCCGAGTAGCTGCTGTTGAACTGCAGCAGCAGCACGTCGAGCGGAATTTCCAGCGCCGCACCGATCTGCTTCAAGATCGCCAGGAAGAACGGGTCGAAGTTCGCGTTCGGGCGCGCTGGGTTGACCGCGTTGGCCTTCTCGCCGGGCGCCAGGTCGACGATCGCGCCATTGCCGAGCGCGATGTTCCCGCTCGGCTCGGCGTCGGCGAACAGGGGAACGGGGTTGCCGTTCTCGTCGGTCTCCTCGTCGGGTCGCCGCTCGATGAAAACGGTGAGCATCGCCGAGAGCACGGCCGCCATCAGCTCGGCGCCGCTGAAGCGTTCGAGCTGCTTCAGCGGCTCCAGGATCGGCGCCAGGAACGGAACGCCGCGGACCTGGCCCGGACGCTCCTTGTCGTTCCACACGTGGATCGCGCGGCGTCGGCCTGTCTCGGCGCCGAACGCGGGGTGGTAGTCCCAGCGGGCCTGCCGCATGTCGATGCGGTCACCCGGGTGGATGCTGCGCACCCAGTAGCCGACCGGCATCGCGCCGTCGAACCGGACGCCATCGATGCACGTGGGCGTGTCGCCGGCGTCGTTGGGATTGCTGATCCGGTCGGCCTCGACCAACTGGATCTTCAGCTCCGACGTGCAGCCCGGGCGCAGCTCCATCGGCGTGAGGGCGAGCACGTCGCCGCTGGACATCGCCGACAGCAGCGCCAGCCCCTGCAGGCCGTAGATGTCGAAGGTGGCCTCGTAGTCGCATTCCAGGGGGTTCTCGGCGTAACGCTCCCAGGACGCGCGCAGCAGCGCGTTGTACTCGGCGCCCTGTTCGGCGGTGAGGCCGAGCGCCTCATGGTCGACCGACGGGCGGCAGACCAGGCCGGT
>JAFLEC010000172.1 GCA_017302095.1 Lysobacterales bacterium
CTACGCCGAAGTCAACGACCACCTGCCCGACGACATGGTCGACCCGGAGCAGATCGAAGACATCATCGGCATGATCAACGGCATGGGCATCGAGGTGCACGAGGTCGCGCCCGACGTCGAGACCCTGCTGCTGGCCGGCCAGCAGGCCGGTGGCCGCGAAGTCGACGAGACCGCCGCCGAGGAAGCCGCCGCCGCCCTGACCTCGCTGGACACCGAGGGCGGGCGCACGACCGACCCGGTGCGCATGTACATGCGCGAGATGGGCACGGTCGAGCTGCTGACCCGCGAGGGCGAGATCGCCATCGCCAAGCGGATCGAGGAAGGCCTCAACCAGATGATGTCGGCGCTGGCCACCTTCCCGTGGTCGACCGAACTGCTGCTGGAGGACTACGAGCTGCACAAGGCCGGCAAGAAGCGCCTGGCCGAGATCGTGGTCGGCTTCAACGATGGCGAGCCGGAACCCGAGCCGGTGCCGGTCGCGCCGGTCGAGGCCGATGACGCGGCGGACGACGACGAGGACGAAGCCGCCGACGCCGAGGCCGACGAGCCCGCGCCGACCGGCCCGGACCCGGCCGAGGTCGCCGCGCGGATGGAAGCGCTGGCCGCCGCCTATTCGCGCTTCCAGAAGAGCTATGCGAAGCAGGGTCCGGAGGCGAAGGCGGTGCTGAAGGCGCGCGCCGAGTTCGCCGAGATCTTCATGACCCTCAAGCTGCCGCTGCCGCTGACCGACACCCTGGTGCGCAAGCTGCGCGACGTGGTCAACCAGGTGAAGGACCACGAGCGCCGCATCCTCGACCTGTCGACCCGCGTCGCCCGGATGCCGCGCAAGGACTTCATCAAGGCCTGGGAAGGCAACCAGACCAACCTCGAGTGGGTCGACGAGCTGCTGAAGCGCAAGCAGAAGTGGGGTTCGGGCCTGCGCGACGTGAAGGACCAGGTGGTCGCCGAACAGGAAGCCACAATCGCGATCGAGAAGGCGATGCAGCTGTCGCTGGCGGACCTCAAGGAAATCAACCGTGCGATGGCCTATGGCGAAGCCAAGGCGCGCAAGGCCAAGAAGGAGATGGTCGAGGCCAACCTGCGCCTGGTGATCTCCATCGCCAAGAAGTACACCAACCGCGGCCTGCAGTTCCTCGACCTGATCCAGGAAGGCAACATCGGCCTGATGAAGGCGGTCGACAAGTTCGAGTACCGCCGCGGCTACAAGTTCTCGACCTACGCGACCTGGTGGATCCGCCAGGCGATCACCCGCTCGATCGCCGACCAGGCGCGCACCATCCGCATCCCGGTGCACATGATCGAGACGATCAACAAGCTCAACCGCATCTCCCGCCAGATGCTCCAGCAGTACGGCCGCGAGGCCACGCCGGAGGAATTGGCGAAGGAGATGGACATGCCCGAGGACAAGATCCGCAAGGTCATGAAGATCGCCAAGGAGCCGATCTCCATGGAGACGCCGATCGGCGACGACGAGGATTCGCACCTCGGCGACTTCATCGAGGACACCAACGTGATGTCCCCGATCGACGCCACCACCGACATCAACCTGACCGAGACCGTGCGCAACGTGCTCGCGGGGTTGACCCCGCGCGAGGCCAAGGTGCTGCGCATGCGCTTCGGCATCGACATGAACACCGACCACACGCTGGAAGAAGTCGGCAAGCAGTTCGACGTCACCCGCGAGCGCATCCGCCAGATCGAGGCCAAGGCGCTGCGCAAGCTGCGCCACCCGAGCCGTTCGGAAACGCTGCGCAGTTTCCTCGACATCGATTGAGCCCGGCGCCGGTCGCGACGTGAAGGAGCCCCGCGGAAGCGGGGCTTTTTCGTTCCACTACAATCCCCGGCAGCGGGCCTGTAGCTCAATGGTTAGAGCAGGGGACTCATAATCCCTTGGTTCCAGGTTCGAGTCCTGGCGGGCCCACCAGCCGTGACCAACGCACTCTGTCGCGGGACGGATCGCATCGCATGCCGCCACCTGGGCCATGCGGAGGTCGGTGCTGGCTAGCATCATCAGCCATCACCCCCACAGGGATCCCGCATGACCAAGCCGCTTACCGCGCTCGCGCTGTGCGCGCTGGCGCTGCCCGCCGTCGCCCTGGCCGACGAATGCGAGGCCAATTTCAAGAAGTCGGGCAATCCGATCGTGATGACCACCTACAGCAGCGCGGTCACGGTGCCCAACCTGTCGGCCGGCGATGCGTTGTCGCAGATGCGCGGCATCCTGGTGGCCGAGAAGATGGATGTCATCGCCGAGAACCGCAACGAGGGCACCCTGCTGGTCGAGCAACGCCAGAGCGAGAGCGCACGGCCGATCCCGACCACGATCAACGTCAGCACGGTTCCGGCCGGTACCCGCATCGACATGGCGATCAAGATGGAGCGCGGGGTGTTTTCCAAGGTCGAGCAGATCCGCCCGTACATGTGTGGATTGCTGGCCAAGGTGAGGGGCGGCAAGGAGGGGGTCGCCGCGGCCAAGCGTGGCGCGGGTGCCGACAACACCGAAGCCACCGGCAACCAGGACGTGTTCTCGTTCTCGCGGATGATCGCCAACGAGGCCAACAAGAACGCGATCGCCGTCAATGCCCGCCACAAGGGCCGCAAGTACACCTTGAGCGGACGCATCGAGACCTTGATGGAAGACGGGGAGGACTACAACCTGATCTTCGAAGTGCCGGAGATCAGCGAGATGGTGATCAAGCCGTTCCCGCACGAAGCGCAGTTCAAGGTCAGCGTGTCCTGCCTGTTCAAGCCCGACCAGCTCACCACCGTGCTGGCCATGCGCGAAGGGCAGAAGGTCAAGCTCACCGGCACGGTGATGAAGTACGACAACTTCCGCCGGGTCATCTGGCTGGAGAATTGCGTCAAGGCCAAGTGACGCCGCGCCCGGGCGGCCCGGCATAATGCCGGTGACCGTTCCCCGGGGGCTGCGATGACGCTGGACACTGTCGAACACGAGACCGGCGCGCAACCGCGCTGGAGCGTCGTCTGGCTGCACGGGCTGGGCGCCGACGGCAACGACTTCGCACCGATCGTGCCGGAGCTGGTCCGTCGCGAGTGGCCGGCGCTGCGTTTCGTGTTCCCGCATGCGCCGGTGCGCGCGGTGACGATCAACGGCGGGATGCGGATGCGCGCGTGGTACGACATCCGCGACCTCGACCTCGCCAATCGCGCCGACCTCGAAGGCGTGGCCGCTTCAGTCGCCGACGTCGAGGCTCTGATCGCGCGCGAGGAGGCTCGCGGCGTGCCGCCGGAGCGGCTGCTGTTGGCGGGCTTCTCGCAGGGTGGCGCGGTGACCCTCGCAGCGGGCCTCGCCCGTGCCCGGCCGCTCGCTGGCCTGGTGGCGCTGTCGACCTACCTGCCGATGGGCGCCGAGCGGGCACAGGCGGCTTGCGTTCCCGAAGCCACCGCGCAGCCGGTGTTCATGGCCCACGGCCAGTTCGATCCGGTGGTCCCGCAGCGCGGCGGCGAGGCAGCGGGGCAGATCCTGCGCACGCTCGGCTTCAGCGTCGATTGGCGCGTCTATCCGATGCAGCACGCGGTCTGCGCCGAGGAGGTCCGCGACCTCGGCGACTGGATGACGGCCCGCTTCGCGGCTGGCTGACATGGTCGTGGCGGCGGGCGCGGGCTACCATGGCCGCGTCCGTGGCCTCCGGGGGCAGCGCGATGGGGACTGAGCCGATGCGGGTGCTGATCGCCGACGACGAGCCGTTGGCGCGCCAGCGGCTGCGCGCGCTGCTCGCGGCCCAACCCGGCGTGGAGGTGGTGGGAGAGGCCGTGGATGGAGGCGATGCGGTGCATGCCTGCCTCGAACGGCGTCCCGACCTGGTGCTCTTGGACATCTCCATGCCGGGCATCGATGGCTTCGAAGCCGCCCGCCACATGGCGAACTGCCAGCCCCGTCCCGCCGTGGTGTTCTGCACGGCCCACGATGCGCACGCACTCTCCGCCTTCGATGCCGAAGCGATCGACTACCTGGTGAAGCCAGTGCGACCCGAGCGCTTGGCCGCCGCGCTGGAGCGGGTCCGGACGTTCGTGGCCGGTCGCGGCCGCCAGGCCCAGGCAAATGCCGATGCCGGCACTCGCACGCACCTGTGCGCGCGGATCCGCGGGACCTTGCGGCTGATCGCCATCGACGACGTGCGCTACCTGCAGGCCGAGGAGAAATACGTCGTCGTGCACCATGCGCGGGGCGAGGACCTGATCGAGGAATCGCTGAAGTCGCTGGAGGTCGAGTTCGCGGACCGCTTCGTGCGCATCCACCGCAACTGCCTAGTCGCACGCAACGAAATCCTCGAACTTCGGCGCGCGCCGGATGGCCACACCCAGGCGGTGCTGCGCCATGGCGGCCATCCGCTGGAGGTCAGCCGACGCTGCGTCGCGCAGTTGCGGGACACGCTGCGGCACCTGTAATGCCGCGCGGAATGCCCTCGCAAGCGATAATGCGCGCATGACCCTGCTGCGCATCGCCACCCGCAAGAGCCCGCTCGCCCTCTGGCAGACGGAGCACGTCGCCGACCGCCTGCGCGCGGCGCACCCCGGCCTCGAGGTCGAACTGGTGCCATTGAGCACCCGCGGCGACGAAGTGCTGGACCGCTCGCTGGCGGCGATCGGCGGCAAGGGCCTGTTCCTGAAGGAACTGGAGCTGGCGATGCAGCGCGGCGAAGCCGACTGCGCCGTGCATTCGCTCAAGGACGTGCCGATGGAGCTCGAGCCCGGCTTCGCGCTGGCCGCGATCCTGGCCCGCGCCGACCATGCCGATGCCTTCGTCAGCAACCGTTTCGACGGCATCGGCGACCTGCCGCCGGGTGCCTGCGTCGGCACCTCGTCGCTGCGCCGGCAGGCGCAGTTGCGCGCGTTGCGGCCGGACCTGCAGCTGCGCGACTTGCGCGGCAACGTGAACACCCGCCTCGCCAAGCTCGACGCCGGCGAGTACGACGCCATCGTGCT
>JAFLEC010000173.1 GCA_017302095.1 Lysobacterales bacterium
GCGCAGGTGTCGACACCCGTGCAGCCCGCCGCGAACAATCCCGCGCCCCAGCCTGCCTCTGCCAAGCCCGAGCCTGCGCCGGCGACGATCCCGTCGAAGGCGGAAGACAGGCCGCTGGCGAACGTCGATGCGCCGCCCGCCGACGCCCCCTCGCGCCGCCCCAGCGGTCCGTTGCCGACCGGCACGCGGCCGCTGGTGATCGCGATCGATGCCGGCCATGGCGGCCAGGATCCGGGCGCGCACGGCCTCAACGGCACCCGCGAGAAGGACATCACCCTGGCCATCGCGCGCGAACTGGCGCGGCAGGTCAACGCCACCCCGGGCATGCGCGCCTTCCTGACCCGCGAGTCCGACTACTACATCCCGCTCAACCAGCGCGCGCGCAAGGCCAGCGCCAACAAGGCCGACATCTTCCTGTCGATCCACGCCGACGCCGCGGAAAACCGCAACGCGCGCGGCTCGTCGGTGTACGTGCTGTCGACCCGCGGCGCGTCCTCGCAACGTGCGCGCTGGCTGGCGGACAAGGAGAACGCGGCCGACGTGATCGGCGGCGGGCGCGTGCGGGTGGCCGACGACACCCTGGCCTCGGTCCTGCTGGACCTGACCCAGAGCGGCAACATGCGGGCCTCGGAAGACGCTGCCGGCCACGTGCTGGGCGGCCTCAAGCGGGTCGGCAACAACCACAAGCCGGATATCGAGCGGGCCAACTTCGCGGTCCTGCGCACGTCCGACAAGATGCCGGCGATGCTGGTCGAGACCGCCTTCATCTCCAATCCCGACGAGGAGAAGCGCCTCGCCGACCCGGCCTTCCAGCGCACGCTGGCGTCCGCGATCCTGGACGGGGTGGATCGCTACTTCACCCGCCAGCCGCCGCCGGGCACGCTGTATGCGCTGCGCGCCAAGGCGGCGCAGGACGCGACCGCAGCCTCCAGTGCGCCGCAGGGTGCCATCGGTGCGGGCGGAAGCCCCTGACGCGACCCGGTAGACTGGGCGGGTGACGATTCGCCAACTGCCCGACACCCTGATCAACCAGATTGCAGCCGGCGAGGTCGTCGAACGCCCCGCTTCGGTGGTCAAGGAACTGGTCGAGAACGCGCTGGACGCCGGTGCGCGCCGCATCGACATCGACCTGGAAGAGGGCGGCGTCCGCCTGATCCGGATCCGCGACGACGGCGGCGGCATCGCGCCCGAGCAGCTGCCGCTGGCGGTGAGCCGGCATGCGACCAGCAAGATCGCCAGCATCGACGACCTCGAATCGGTCGCCACCCTCGGCTTCCGCGGCGAGGCGTTGCCGTCGGTGGCCTCGGTGAGCCGCTTCCGGCTGGCATCGCGCCCGCGCGAGGCGACGCACGGGGCGGAGCTGCGCATCGATGGCGGCAAGCTGGGCGAAGTCGTCCCGCAGGCGCATCCGCACGGCACCACGGTGGAAGTGCGCGACCTGTTCTACAACGTGCCGGCGCGACGCAAGTTCCTGCGCGCGGAGCGCACCGAGCTGTCGCACATCGAGGAATGGCTGCGCTCGCTCGCGCTGGCGCGACCGGACGTGGAACTGCGCGTCACCCACAACGGCAAGCCGTCGCGGCGCTGGAAGGGCGAAGGCGACCTGCTCTCCGAGGTGCGCCTGCACGAGGCGCTCGGCGAGGAATTCGCGCGCAACGCGCTGCGCGTCGACCATGCTGGCGCCGGCCTGCGCCTGCACGGTTGGATCGCGCAGCCGGCCTACAATCGCGCCAGCACCGACCAGCAATACCTGTACGTCAACGGCCGCAGCGTGCGCGACCGCAATGTCGCGCATGCGGTGCGCCAGGCCTACAGCGACGTACTGTTCCATGGCCGCCACCCGGCCTACGTGCTGTTCCTGGAACTCGACCCGCGCGGGGTCGACGTCAACGTGCATCCGGCCAAGCACGAGGTGCGCTTCCGCGAGTCGCGGCTCGTGCATGACTTCGTCTATCGCAGCCTGCACGCCGCGCTGGCCGAGACCCGCGCCGGCGCAATCGCCGCGCCCACGCCGACCATGCACGCGGCCACCGATGCCGCGCGCTGGTCGATGCCGCCGCCGCAACAGCAGGCCATCGGCCTGCGCGTCGGTGACGCACCCGCCGCCTACGCCGCCTTGTACGCGCCGCGCGACGAAGCGACGCCGTTCGATGCCGTCGCGCCGCAGTCGATGCCCGACGATGCACCGGGCGGCATGCCGCCGCTGGGTTACGCCGTCGCCCAGTTGCACGGCATCTACATCCTCGCCGAGAACGCCGACGGCCTCGTCGTGGTCGACATGCACGCCGCGCACGAGCGCATCGGCTACGAGAAGCTCAAGGCCGCGCACGATGGCGCCGGCCTGCGTACGCAGCCGCTGCTGGTCCCGGCAGGCATGGCGGTGTCCGAGCGCGAGGCCGACGTCGCCGAACGCGAGGCCGACACGCTCGCGCAGCTCGGCTTCGAGGTCCAGCGCAGCGGCCCGCAATCGCTGCTGCTGCGCGCGGTGCCGGCCCTCTTGGTGCACGGCGACGTGGAGGCGCTGCTGCGCGACGTGCTCGCCGACCTGCGCGAACACGGCAGCACCCGCCGCGTGGCCGAGACCCGCGACGAGCTGCTGGCGACGATGGCCTGCCACGGTGCGGTCCGCGCCAACCGCCGGCTGACGCTCCCGGAAATGAATGCCCTGCTGCGCGAGATGGAAGCCACCGAGCGCTCCGGGCAATGCAACCACGGCCGTCCGACCTGGACGCGCTTTTCACTGGCGGAGATGGATCGATGGTTCCTGCGCGGACGTTGAGGTGGATCGGGTTGGTGCTGATGGGGGCGTTCGCGGTCGCCGCGTGCGCGCGTGAGGCACAAGCACCGGCACCGCCGCCTGCGTCGTCCCAGCAAGAGGCGGCCAAGGCCTACGCGCGCGCGCAGTACCTGTGGCGCGCCCGGCGCATCATCGACCTCAACCGGCCGGACGGCTGGACCAGCCTGGTCGGGCTCCACTGGCTGGATCCGGGCACGCATCGCGTGGGCAGCGATGCCGACAATGGCGTCCGGCTGGCGATGGGGCCCGCGCACCTCGGGGTGTTCACCGTGCGCGACGGCAAGGCGAGCTTCGTCGCCGACGTGCCGGTGACGGTCGATGGCCAGCCGAGCCGCGGCGGCCCCTTGCGCACCGATACCTCGCCCGCGGGCGTCAGCGTGATCGGCTTCGACGACGGCAACGGCCTGGCCACGGTGATCGAACGCGGCGGGCGGCTGGCGCTGCGGGTCAAGCATGCCGAGGCCGAGACCCGGCGCAACTTCGCCGGCCTGGATTACTGGACCGGCGGCATGGGCTGGCAGGTGCCCGCGCGCTTCGTCGCGCATCCCGCAGGCAAGACCATGGCCGTGCTCGACGTACTCGGCAACACCCAGCAGATCGCCAATCCCGGCCGCCTCGAGTTCGAGATCGGCGGAAAGCCCTTCGCGTTGGAGGCGCTGGACGAGGGCGAGGGCACCCTGTTCGTGGTGTTCGCCGACCGCACCAGCGGCCACGGCAGTTATCCGGCGGGCCGCTTCATCGACGCGCCGCTGCCGGACAAGCGCGGGCAGGTGGTGATCGACTTCAACCAGGCCTACAACCCGCCTTGCGCCTTCACTCCGTTCGCAACCTGCCCGCTGGCGCCGCCCGAGAACCGGCTGGACGTCGCGATCGAGGCCGGCGAGAAGGCGTATGCCAAGCATGCGCCGGCGCCGGGGGCGACGCCATGATCCGGCATCGCCTGCTGGTCGCGTTCGGGCTGGCCTGCGCGGTCGCCGGCCTGCATGCCGCCCAGGTCGCCACGCCCGCACCCAAGGCTGCCGCCACCGAGCTCCGCCGCCCGCTGTTGTGGAAGGTGTCGGACGCAGACAACACGGTCTACCTGCTGGGCTCGTTCCACCTGCTCAAGCCGGGCGACTATCCTTTGCCCGCCGAGATCGACCGCGCCTTCGAGGACGCGGAATCGTTGCTGTTCGAGATCGATCCGGCAGTGATGACCGCGCCCGATACGCCCGCGCGGGTGCAGGCCTACATGGGCTATGGCGACGAGCCGCTGACCCTCAGCCAGGTGTTGCCGAAGGCGACCCTCGAACGACTGGACACGCTGGTCAAGGCCAGCGGCGGATCGCTGGCGACGATGGAACAGAGCGAACCCTGGGCGGTCAGCATGGGCCTGGTGCTCGGCATCACCCAGGGCATGGGCTTCCGCGCCGACCTCGGGCTGGATCGCCACCTGATGGCGCGCGCCGCCGAAGCCGGCAAGCCCGCAGCCGGGCTGGAGACGCTCGACGAACAGATGCAGGCGATGGACGCCGTGCCGCGGGCGGAACAGGTCGACAGCCTCGATGAGTTCGTGCGCGATCCGCGCAAGGCGGTGCGCCAGCTGGACGACATGCATGCATGGTGGCGCACCGGCGACGTCGACAAGCTGGACCGCCTGATGCGCGTGGAGATGGCCGAGAAGACCCCGGCGTCGTACCAGCTGCTGGATGTCGCCCGCAACGCCGCATGGATGCCCAGGATCGAGGCGCGGCTGCAGGCGCCGGCCGGCCAGGACACCCTGGTGGTAGTCGGCAGCCTGCACCTGCTGGGCAGCGATGGCCTGGTCGAGCAACTGCGCGCGACCGGCCGTTACACGGTCGAGCGGGTGTGCGACGCCTGCGTCGAGGCGCCGGCGCCCTGAACGCTCAGGCCGTCGCCGGGACGGCCACGATGCAGTCCACCGGGCAGGCCGGCAGGCACAGGTCGCAGCCGGTGCAGAGCGGCTCGACCACCACGTGCATGTGCTTGGCGGCGCCGACGATCGCGTCCACCGGGCAGGCCTGGATGCACTTGGTGCAGCCGATGCAGTCGGCCTCGACCACGCGCACCACGTGCGGCGCGGCCTGGGTCCCGCGCGCGCGGTCGTAGGGGCGCGGCGGCACGCCGAGGAG
>JAFLEC010000174.1 GCA_017302095.1 Lysobacterales bacterium
CCGCACCAGCGCCCACCGCCAGGTCATGTTCTCGAACATGGCGGCGTCGCTGTTCAAGCACGAAGTCATCCGCACCACCCTGCCGAAGGCCAAGGAACTGCGCCGCGTCGCGGAGCCGCTGATCACGCTGGCCAAGACCGACGGCGTGGCGAATCGCCGCCTCGCGTTCGCGCGCCTGCGCGACAAGGAAGCGGTCGGCACCCTGTTCACGATCCTGGGCCCGCGTTACGCGCAGCGCCCGGGCGGTTACATGCGCATCCTGAAGTGCGGCTTCCGCGCAGGCGACAACGCCCCGATGGCGTACGTCGAACTGGTCGACCGCCCGCAGGCCGCCGAGTAATCGCAGCCGCGTCGCGGCATGCCGAAAGACCCCGGGACTTCCCGGGGTTTTTCGTTTGGGCGTCGTGCACGATAATCGGGGGGTCACTCCCTGCAGGCGCGTCGATGAATCCGTTCCGCTGGTCGTTCCGCTCCCAGTTCCTGCTCGGCTTCCTTGCCTGCGCATCGCTGATCGGCTACGCGCTGTACGTGCAGTTCGCGCAGCAACTGATGCCGTGCCCGTTCTGCATCTTCCAGCGCATCTGCTTCGCGCTGCTCGGTTTGGTGTTCCTGTTCGGCGCCCTGCATGCGCCACGCGCCGCCAGCGCGCGCAAGGCGTGGGGGCTGGCCGCGTTGGCCGCCGCCGCGGCGGGCATGGGCTATGCCGGCCGCCACGCCTGGGTGCAGCTGCATCCACCGCAACTGCCGAGCTGCGGCCCGGGCCTGAACTTCATCGTCGAGCAGCATTCCTGGCTGGGCGCGGCCCGGCAGGTGCTGATGGCCACGGGCGACTGCAGCAACATCGACTGGCAATTCCTCGGCCTCACGATGCCGATGTGGTCACTGGTGTGGTTCATCGGATTGGCGGCGTGGGCGCTGCAAGCGGCATTCCGACGGCGCAACACACATCGTTTCCATCGCTGATCGTTCCAGCGGTAACGGTTGCAGGGGGCGGCCTGCGAGCGGATGATGCGACGCACCATCCCGCGTTGGATCCCCGCATGTCGTCCGCCTCGCCGTTGCCCCTGACTCCTGCTTCCGTCGACGCCTGGGCGCCCGGCAGCTGGCGTACGCGGCCGGCGCTGCAACTACCGCACTATCCCGATGCCGCGGCGTTGGCGGCGGCGCAAGACGAACTGCGCAACCTGCCGCCGCTGGTGACCTCGTGGGAGATCCTCGCGCTGAAGCGCCAACTGGCGGAGGCGCAGGACGGCGAACGCTTCCTGTTGCAGGGTGGCGATTGCGCCGAGAGCTTCGCCGAGTGCAATTCCTCGGTGATCTCGAACCGGCTGAAGGTATTGCTGCAGATGAGCCTGGTGCTGGTCCACGGCCTGAAACTGCCGGTGGTGCGCGTGGGCCGGTTCGCGGGCCAGTACGCGAAGCCGCGTTCGGCCGACACCGAAACCATCGATGGCGTGACCTTGCCCTGCTACCGCGGGGACATGGTCAACGCACCCGCGTTCACCGAGGCCGCGCGCATCCCGGATCCGCGCCGCATGGTCCGCGCTCATGCGCGCTCCGCGATGACGATGAATTTCGTGCGTGCGCTGATCGATGGCGGCTTCGCCGACCTCCACCACCCCGAGTACTGGGACCTGGCGTGGGTCGGACATGCGCCGCTGGCGCACGAGTACCAGCGCATGGTGGGCGCGATCGGCGATGCGGTGCGTTTCATGGAGACCCTCGCCGGTGGCCAGGTCCATAACATCAACCGGGTCGACTTCTACACATCGCACGAGGCGTTGCTGCTCCCGTACGAAGAAACCCAGACCCGCCAGGTTCCGCGCCAGGATGGCTGGTTCAACCTCTCGACCCACTATCCGTGGATCGGCATGCGCACCGCCGCGCTGGATGGTGCGCACCTCGAGTATTTCCGCGGTATCCGCAACCCGATCGCGGTGAAGGTCGGCCCGTCGGTGGCGCCCGACCAGTTGCTGCGCCTGATCGACGTATTGAACCCGGACGACGAGCCCGGGCGGCTGGCCTTCATCCACCGGATGAGCGCGGGCAGCATCGCGACCAAGCTGCCGCCCTTGCTCGACGCGGTGAAGCGCGACGGGCGCCGGATCCTGTGGATCTGCGACCCGATGCACGGCAACACCGAGTCGACCAGCAACGGCTACAAGACGCGCCGCTTCGACAACATCCGCAGCGAGCTGGAGCAGGCGTTCGACCTGCACGCCGCCGCCGGGACGCGGTTGGGCGGTGTGCACCTCGAGCTGACCGGCGAGAACGTCACCGAATGCCTGGGCGGCGCGCGCGAGCTCACCGAGCTCGACCTCAAGCGCGCGTACCGGACCACGGTGGACCCGCGCCTGAACTACGAGCAGGCGCTGGAGATCGCGATGCTGATCGTCCGCAAGCGCGGGCAGATCTCGGCCTGAGTCACTTCACCGGCGCGATCTCGATCGACGGCAGCAGGCGCGGCGGCTTGCGCGCCTTGCTGGCCTGTTCGTAGGCGTAGGCCAGCTCGACCAGCCGCGGTTCGCTCCAGGCGGTGCCCATGAACACGATGCCGACCGGCAGTCCGTGCACGTCGCCCATCGGCACGGTGATGCTCGGGTAGCGTGCGACCGCCGCCGCGCCATAGCCGGCGCCGGTGAAGTGGTCGGCGTTGACCGGATCGGTGGGCCATGCCGGCGACATCGCAGGTGCCACCAGCGCGTCGAGTTGCTGGGCCTTGAGCGCGGCGTCGATGCCCTCGGGTCCGGCCAAGCGCCGGGCCTTGTCGCGCGCGGCGGCATACGCCGGTTCGGTGAGCGGTCCCTTGGCCTGCGCCTGCTCGAAGATCTCCTGGCCGAAGAAGCGCATCTCCTCGGTCGCGTGCGCCTTGTTGAACTCGATCAGCGCGGCCAGCGAGGCGTGCGGCGCCCCGCTCTCGGTCAGGTAGCGGTTCAGGCCGTCCTTGAATTCGTAGAGCAGCACCTGGTACTCGTCGGCATCCCATTGGCCGAGGGTGGGGATCTCGGCATCCACGACGGTGGCGCCGGCCGCCTTCAGTGCGGCGATCGCGCGTTCCATCGCCGCATCGGTATCCGGCTGGTAGCCCATCAGCTTGCGCACCACGCCGATGCGCGCGCCATTCAGGCCATCGGCCTTGAGGTGCGCGCTGTAGTCGATCGGGCTGGCGTCGGCGCGCTCGCTGGCGGCGGGATCCGCCGGGTCGGGGGCGGCGATCGCGGTGAGCAGGGCGGCGGCGTCCGCCACGCTGCGGGTCATCGGCCCGGCGGTGTCCTGCGAGACCGAGATCGGGATGATGCCGCTGCGGCTGACCAGGCCCACGGTGGGCTTGATGCCGACCAGCCCGGCGACCGCCGACGGACAGATGATGCTGCCGTCGGTCTCGGTGCCGATGCCGACCGCGGCGAGGTTGGCGGCGATCGCGGTGCCGGTGCCCGCGCTGGAGCCGCAGGGGTTGCGGTCGAGGGCGTACGGGTTGCGGGTCTGCCCGCCGCGTCCGCTCCAGCCGGAGCTGGAGCGGGTGGAGCGGAAGTTCGCCCATTCCGACAGGTTGGTCTTGCCGAGGATCACGGCGCCGCCCTCGCGCAGCCTGCGCACGAGGAACGCGTCCGCCTTCGGGTGGTGCTCGGCGAGCGCCAGCGACCCGGCGGAGTTCGCCATCGGCAGTGCGTCGATGTTGTCCTTCAGCAGCACCGGGATGCCGTGCAGCGGGCCGCGCAGCTTGCCGGCCTTGCGTTCGGCGTCGAGCGCATCGGCGTCCTTCAGCGCATCCGGGTTCAGTTCGATCACCGCGTTGAGGGTGGGGCCGGCGTCGTCGATCGCGGCGATCCGGTCGAGGTAGGCCTGGGTCAGCGCGCGGCTGGTGAGACTGCCCGCCTGCAGCTTGGCCTGCAGGTCGGCGATGCCGGCTTCCTCATGCGCGAATGCGGCGGGGGCGTCGTTCGCGGCGACCGCCGCGGATTGCCCGGCGGCGTCGGGCGCGGGTGCCTGCTGGCAGGCGGCGAGGAGGGAGACGGCGATCGCGAGCGGCAGCAGACGCATGGAAGTGGCCCCTGGGGAAAGCGCGCAGCATCGCGCCTCGGGCCATCGGCGGCAACTCAGCGGCGGCGCACCCGCAGGTCGCGGGCCAGCACCCAGACCACGATCAGATTCACGACCACCACCAGCCCTTCCAGCCAGTGGCGATGGGTGGCGAAGGCGTAGAGGTCGAACGGCAGGTAGGCGGCCGCGGTGAGGCAGCCCAGCCACGAAGCCCAGGCCTTGGCGCGCCACAAGCCCCAGCCTTCCACCAAGTGCAGGAGGCCGTACAGCGCGGCGACCAGGGCGGCGAGGTGCACCGAGCCCGGGTTGATCGCCTGCGCCAGCCAGGCCATCGCGCCATGGTCGGGGTCCAGCTGGAACTTCGCGATGAGGGCGTGGGTCGCGCGCTGCAACGGGGCGGGTCCCAGCAGTTCGAGTCCGCTGGCGGCGAGCAGGGCCAATCCGCCCTTGACCGCCTCGATGATGGCGATCGCGTGCAAGCCGGGATGGGCGTGCGGATCCGGGTTGTAATGGCCCTGGTTCATGCGTCCTGCACCGGGCCGGCGAGCGCCCACGATTGCAACGACGTGTAGCCGCCGGGCACGGTCTGCAAGAGGTGCACGCGATCGAAGCGCAGCGTCGCCGTGCGCGACGCAGGACCGGGCTGCGGCAGGGCGTCGCGGGTGGGCAGGTAGGCGAGGGTGACGTGCGGCCGCAGCGCGCGGCCTTCGGGCGGCAGGCCGCAGCCGCGCATCGCGTGCTCGAGGTCCGCGTGCAATTGCCGCAGCGGCGCGGGGCAGGCGAGCAGCGCCACCAGCACCTTCGCGCCCGGCCAGTACTGCGCCTGTTCCAGCGCGACCTCGAACG
>JAFLEC010000175.1 GCA_017302095.1 Lysobacterales bacterium
CGCGGCGCACTCGGCGAGGCGATCGGTGCCCGATGCGTGCTCGGCCGAGGTCATCGCGACCCGCACGCCGCGGCCATCGAGGGCATCGGCGATGCGGGCGTCGTCGGTCGCAACCCAGACCTCGCGCGCGCCGGCGGCCAGCGCGCGCCGGGCGACATGCAGGACCATCGGCTCGCCGCCGATCGGCAGCAAGGGTTTGCCCGGCAGGCGCGTGGAGGCGTGGCGCGCCGGGATGGCGACGACGAAGTCTGGCGTGCTCATGGCGGGCATTATCGCCGACGCAGCTTTCGAAGTTCCCTCTCCCTTTTCGGCAGAGTGTGCCCGATGGGCGGGAGAGGGGTCATCGCCACCCTACGCCCCTCTCCCGACGCGCGATGCGCATCGACCTCTCCCACGAGGGGAGAGGTGAAAATCAGTCGTGGCGCGGCAACTTGGCAAGCAGGCCCACCCAGAACGCCTCGGGCAGCTGCGCATCCGCAGGCACCACGTGCCAGCCCGGCTGTGCGAAAGCGCGGCACTTCACCGCGTCCTTCTCGGTCATCAGCACCGGCAACGGGCTGCCGAAGGCGAAGTCGCCCGGGCCGTAGGCATGGTGGTCCGGGAAGGCATGCGGCACCACCGCGATGCCGGCATCGCGCAGCGTCGCGAAGAACCGCTCCGGATCGCCGATGCCGGCGACGGCGTGCACGCGCTGGCCTGCGAAGGCCGCCAGTGGTTGCACCCGACCGCCCTGCAGCGGCACCGCGGCCCCTGCGTGCAGGCGCATCGGCCATTCGCCGAAGCCCGCCTGCGCAGCGAGCGCTTCTTCATCTGCGACACCCAAGTTGAGCACCCTGAACGCACAATCGGCGGCGCGCTCGAGCGGCTCGCGCAAGGGACCGGCCGGCATCAAGAGCCCGTTGCCGTAGCGACGTCGCGCATCCAGCACCTCGATCTCGATGTCGCGGGCCAGCCGGTAGTGCTGCAGGCCGTCGTCGCAGACCACCACGTCGCAGCCGGCCGCCGCCAGCGCGCGGGCCGCCGCCACGCGGTCGCGGTCCACGCGCACCTGCACGCCGGTGCGGGTGGCGATCAACAGCGGCTCATCGCCCGCCAGCGTGGGATCATCACCAGGCACGACCCAACGCGCGGTGCGCGCATCCTTGCGGCCATGGCCGCGACTGGCCACGCCCGGCGTCCAGCCGGACGCACGCAGGCGCTCGACCAAGGCGATCACCAGCGGCGTCTTGCCGCTGCCGCCGGCAACCAGGTTGCCGACCACGATCACCGGCACGCCCGGGTGCAGGCGCTTCCGCCAACCGGTCCGGTAGGCCCAGCGGCGCGCCGCAACGACGGCGGCATACAGCCCGGAGACGACGCGCGCATGCCACGGGGGTGGGCTGCCGTCGTACCACCAGGCCGGCGGCCGCGCGGGCCGGCGCGCCTGGCTCATGGCGCGTCCCGGAACTGCATCGCATGCAGGTGCGCATACACCCCGCCACGCGCCAGCAATTCCGCATGCGTGCCCTGCTCCACCAGCCGCCCGCCCTCCAGCACCAGCACCTGGTCGGCGTGCTCGATGGTCGACAACCGGTGCGCGATCACCAGCGTGGTGCGGTCCGGGATGAGCCGGGCCAGCGCGTCCTGCACCAGCCGCTCGGAGGCGTTGTCGAGCGCGGCGGTGGCCTCGTCGAGGACCAGGATCGGGGCATCCTTGAGCATCGCCCGGGCGATCGCCAAGCGCTGGCGCTGGCCGCCGGACAGCTTGCCGCCCTTGGCGCCGATCGGCGCGTCCAACCGGCCCGGCAGCCTTTCCACGAACTCCATGGCATTGGCATCGCGCACGGCCGCCTCGATCCGCGCGGGATCGACCCGCTCCAATTCGCCGTAGGCGACGTTGCCGGCGACGCTGCCGTCGAACAGCATCACCTGCTGGCCGACCATCGCGACCTGCCGGCGCAGGTCGGCGAGCGGATAGTCCGCCAGTGGCAGGCCGTCGAGCAGGACTTCGCCGCCCGCCGCCTCGTAGAAGCGCGGGATCAGCTTGGCGAGGGTCGACTTGCCGCTGCCGGAGCGGCCGACGATCGCGGTGACCGTCCCGGGCCGCGCGACGAAGCTGACGTCGTGCAGGGCCAATGCCTCGCTGCCTTCGTAGCGGGCATCGACGTGGCGGAACTCGAGCAGGCCGCGCGCACGCACCAGCGGCCGGGTGCCGGCATCGCGCTCGGGCGCGGCGTCGAGCACCGAGAACACCCGCTCCGCCGAGCTGATGCCCCGCTGCAGCATGCTCTGCACGTTGGTGAGCTGGCGCAGCGAGGGCACCAGGCTGACCATCGCGGTCATCAGGGTCATGAAGTCGCCGGCGCTCAGCCGCCCCTTAGCGGCCTCCAGCCCTGCGACCACCAGCATCACCGCCACGCCCAGCGCGCCCAGCACCTGCACCAGCATCGACAGGGTGCCGCGGGTCACCTCGATCTTCAGCGCCAACCGCAGGTTCTGCAGGGTCTGCCCGCCGTAGCGCGCCATCTCCGCGTCCTGCGCGCCGTAGGCCTTCACGTCCTGCTGCGCATTGAGCGCCTGGTCGGCGGTCTGCAGCATCCGTGCCGCCGATTCCTGGATCGCATGGTTGAGCCGTCGGTAGCGCTTGCCGACCTTGCCCATCATCCACGCCATCGCCGGCGCCAGCAGCAACAGCACCAGCGACACCCGCCAGCTGGTCCAGACCATGATCCCCAACGTGGCGACGATGCCGAGCACGTTGCTGACCATCACCTTCAGCGCGTCCACCGCGGCCTGCGCGACCTGCTCGCTGTCCGCGCCGAGGCGGGTCAGCATCGACGGCACCGGTTCGGCGTCGAAGCGCGCACCCGGCAGCCGCAGGTACTGGGCCATCAGCTGCAGGCGGAGGTCGCGGGCAACCCCGCGCCCGGAGCGCGCGATCGCGTAGTCGGCGACCAGCCCGAACAGCCCGCGTGCCAGCAGCAGCAGGACGAGCCCGCCGGGCAGCCAGTAGCTGAAGGCATGGCGGACGAAGATGTCGTCGACGATCGGCCCCAGCAGCTTGAGGGTGCCGGCGCTGGCCGCGGCCTCCAGCGCCATCGCCAGGATCCCGATCGCGATCAGCCCCCGGTACGGCGCCGCATAACGGCGCAGGCGCCGATACGTGGCCTTGGTGGAGTCCTCGCTCACCGTGCCTGCGTCCCCGCCGCGGCGGGCTCGGGTGCGGTCGCGATCGCGACCCGGCGGAACCCCAGTTGCCCGAGTGCGTCCAGCGCGGTGACCACCGCCTGGTGCGGGGTGCGCGCATCGGCACGCAGCAGCACCGGGCGGTCGCGATCGTCGCCGGCCACCTCGCGCAGGGTCGCCTTGAGGGAATCCACGTCGGTGCGCAGCGCCTCGCGATCGCCCACGAAGTAGCGGCCTTGCGCGTTCACCAGCAGGCTCAACGCCTTCGACGGCGCCTCCGCCGGCTGGCCGTCGGCGCGCGGCAACTCGAGCTTGAGCACCGAGCGCGCGTCGAAGGTCGTGGTCACCACGAAGAAGATCAACAGGCACAGCAGCACGTCGATCAACGGCACCAGGTTGATCTCGGGGATGTCGTCCTGGCGGAAGTCCTGGATCCGCATCGGGCGGCCTCAGCCCTTGCGCGCCTGCGCGGGCGCCGGGTGGGCGTCGAGCACGTCGAGCAGGCGGATCGCCTCGTGTTCCATGTCGACGATGGTGGCGGCGATGCGGCCACGGAAATAGCGGTGGAAGGCGAGCGCGGGGATCGCCACCACCATGCCGGTGGCGGTGCAGATCAGCGCCTTGCCGATGCCGCCCGCCAGCTGGTTCGCATCGCCGATGCCATGGTCGAGGATGCCGAGGAACATCTCGATCATGCCGACCACGGTGCCGAACAGGCCCAGCAGCGGGCCCGCGGCGGCGATGGTGCCGAGCGTGTTGAGGTAACGCTCCATGCGGTGGACCAGGTGGCGGCCCACGTCCTCCACGCGCTCGCGGATGACCTCGCGGCTGCGCATGCGCACGTCGAGTTCGGCGGCGAGCAACGCGCCCAGTGGCGAGGTCGAACGCAGGGAATCGATGTGCGCCGGTTCCAGCGGCTTGCCGCGCGCGACCCAGGCCCGCACTTCCTCGCCGAGGCCCGGCGGCATGACCCGGTCGCGCCGCAGGCTCCAGAAGCGTTCCACGATGATGCCCAGGGCGACCGCCGACAGCAGCAACAGGGGAATCATCGGCCATCCGCCGGCCCGGACCAGTTCCAGCACGCGTCGATCCTCCGGCCCTCATGGCCGCTGCGTTTCCGCCCCGTAGCATAGCCCAGCCGTCCCGTGGCGACGGCGCGCGGCATCCCACAACCGCGCATGCGCCACGCGCCGCTCCTGCACCTGAAGGCCTCCTGCGCCCAGCCAGATGCGCAGGGCCCCGCTGCGCGAGGTGTCCAGCAGCTCGGCGCCCGCTTCGCACCAGCGGCGCACCACCTCGCCGCGGGGGTGGCCGAAACGGTTGCCCGCGCCCGAGGACACCACCGCCAGGCGCGCACCGGTCGCGGCGACGAAACCGGGATCCGAGGATCCGGCGCTGCCATGGTGCGGGACCAGCACGACCTCGCTGCGCAGGCGCCCGCGATCCCGCTCCAACAGCAGTCGCTCGGTGTAATGGCCGATGTCGCCGGCCAGCAACACCCGCCCGTGCGCGCCGACAATGCGCAGGACGCAGCTGGCCTCGTTGCCGAGGTAGGGAAACTCCGGGCCCGGGTGCAGCACCTCGACACGCACCCCATCCCAGGCCCAGGACATGCCGGCGTGGCACGCCTGCAGCCCCGGCACC
>JAFLEC010000176.1 GCA_017302095.1 Lysobacterales bacterium
CCTGCAGCCGCTGCTGGACGAAGCCGAAGCGCCGACGCGGTAGGATCGCCCCCTCATCCGGGGAATCCACACCATGCGCCACCTGCTGGCTGCCGCGCTCGCGGCGACCCTGTCCCTGCCCGCCGCCGCCGCGGATCCCCAGGTCGAGGCGATGGCCGCGACAGTCGATGCCAAGGTGCTGGCCTGGCGCCGCGACCTGCACCAGCACCCGGAGCTCGGCAACCGCGAAGCGCGTACCGCCAGGCAGGTCGCCGACCACCTGCGCGCACTCGGCTTCGACGACATCCGCACCGGCGTGGCCACCACCGGCGTCACGGCGGTCCTGCGCGGCGGCAAGCCCGGCCCGCGGATCGCGGTGCGTGCCGACATGGACGCGCTGCCGGTCAGCGAACGTAGCGGCCTGCCGTTCGCGTCGAAGGCCACCGCGCAGTTCCGCGGCGAGACCGTCGGGGTCATGCATGCCTGCGGGCACGACGCGCACACGGCGATCCTGATGGGCGTGGCGGAGGCGCTCGCAGCAGCCCGCGCGGACCTGCCGGGCGAGATCCTGTTCGTGTTCCAGCCGGCCGAGGAAGGCCCGCCGGACGGCGAGGCCGGCGGCGCCAGCGAGATGCTCCGCCAGGGCCTGTTCACCGGCTTCAAGCCGCAGGCGGTGTTCGGCCTGCACGTGTTCAGCACCCTCAACGCCGGCCAGGTCGGCTGGCGCAGCGGCCCGGCGATGGCCGCCTCCGACCGCTTCAACATCGTGGTCCAGGGCCGGCAGACGCACGGCTCGCGTCCGTGGGGCGGGGTCGATCCGATCGTCGCCGCCGCCGACCTGATCGGCACCGCGCAGACCATCGTCAGCCGCCGCCAGAACATCAGCCGGTTGCCGGTGGTGGTCAGCTTCGGCGCCATCAAGGGCGGCATCCGCTACAACATCATCCCGGATTCGGTGGAGCTGATCGGCACGATCCGCACCTTCGACGAGGGCATGCGCCAGTCGGTGTTCGCCGACCTCGCCAACGTGGCCGACAAGGTCGCCGCCGCGCACGGGGCCACGGTGGTGGCGAAGATCCCGGACAAGCCGGGCAACCCGGTCACGGTCAACGATCCGGCGCTGACCGCGCGCGTCGTGCCCAGCCTGCGCAAGGCGGTGGGCGACGCCAACGTGGTGGAGATGGACCTGAACATGGGCGCCGAGGACTTCAGTTTCTACGCCCGCGAGGTGCCCGGGTTCTTCTTCTTCGTCGGCGCCACGCCACGCGGGCAGGACGCGATCCGGGCGCCTTCCAACCACTCGCCGGAATTCTTCCTGGACGAGGAGGCGCTGAAGGTCGGCACCCGCGCCATGTTGCAGGTCCTGCTGGACCACCAGCGCGGCGCCGGGGCCTGACCTGGCACCCGCCGGGTGCTTGCCTGCCGGGGCCGGCATCCTCTAGACTTGCGCTCCCTCGTGGGGCCATAGCTCAGCTGGGAGAGCGCGTCGTTCGCAATGACGAGGTCGGGAGTTCGATCCTCCCTGGCTCCACCACGATACGAAGGAAGCCGGCCTCGCGCCGGCTTTTTTCATGCCCGGCGCCGGTTCACTCGCGTAGGAACAGCGCACCGACCTCCAGCGCGGTCGCGTACGGCGGGTCCTCGTTGCGGTTGCTGAGCAGGACCACGGTCAGACGTCGACCAGGCCAACGGACGATGACGTTGCGGAAGCCGACCGTCTCGCCGGAATGCCACTGGGTGTCGCCGGTGATCCGCCAGCCGAATCCGTAGTGGGCCTCGATGCCCTCCCCGGCCACCGCCACATGCGGCGCGAACGCCAGTGCACGCGAGGCATCCGAGAGCAAGCGATCGTCGTACAACGCGGCGTCCCAACGCGCGAGGTCCTCCACGCTGGAGTAGATCCCGCCATCGCCCAGCACCGCGCTGGTCGTGCTCTGGTCGGTGCGCACCCAGTCCTCGCCGCGGCGGCTGTATCCCCAGGCGCGATGCGGCACCGCGGGGCCGCCGGCCACGTAGGCCAGGGTGTCGTGCATCGCCAACGGCTGGAAGATGCGCCGGCGCAGGAACTCCGGATACGCCTGCCCGGATGCTCGCTCCACCACCAGCGCCAGTAGCGCGTAGCCGCTGTTGCTGTAGCGATAGGCCGTCCCCGGCGCGAACGACGGCGGCCCGGCCCGCTCGAGCAACGCCAGCACGCCGGCATCGCGGATCTGCTGCACCGCATCCGGCGGCATCAGCGCTTCGTAGTCTGCGAGGCCCGACGTGTGGGTCAGCAGGTGGCGCAGGGTCACCCGATCGGCGGAGTCCGGCAGCGTAGGCAGCCAGCGGCGCGCGCGATCGTCGATCGAGAGTGCACCGTCCTGGGCCAGCAGCAGGATCGCCGCTGCTGTGAACTGCTTGCTGACCGAGGCCAGCCGGTAGTTCGTCGCCGGGCCTGCCTCGATCCCGGTCTCCAGGTTCGAGCGGCCATAGCCCCGGTCGACCAGCGCGCGTCCGTCCTGCAGCACCAGCAGGGTCGCGCCGGGCACGTCGCCGTCGTAGCGCCGCATCAGGGCATCGATCCGGGCCTCTCGCTGGGTGTCGGGTGCGCTCACGGGGACATCGTAGAGGGTGTCGGGGCTCGGTTCCGGACGGAAGGTGTAGTGCCACCATTCCATCGGGTAGTTGCGGAAGCCCTCCGTGGCCATGGCGTCCAGCAACTGCCGTCGATTCCCGCGCTGGGCGGCGTCGATGCCGGGGGCGTCGGTGTTGGCGCGGGTACCGAAGTAGTCGAAGTCGGTGCCCATGTCGAGCGCGCGGCAGTCGGCGCCGGATGCATCGCACTGCAGGAGGGTGAGGTCCACGGTCGCGCCCCGGCTGTGGCCCGACACCGGCGCGATGTATTCGCCGACCAGTGCGGACTTGGGAAGCGTCGGGTAATGGGTCGCCTTGGTGCGCAGGTCCGCGGGATCGTTGGCCCAGCGCATGAAGTGCGCCACCGCGCGTGCCGGCCGGTAGCAGTCGTACACCCGCAGCCGCTGGTGGCGCTGGCGCAGCCGCGCCTCCACCCGCGCCAGCGCCTCTGCCGCCTCGCGCTTGAGCCAGCAGCGCGGCGCGAGGTAGCCATCCACCGGCGCGCCGACGAAGTTGTCGCTGCCGAAATACTTGATGTCCTGCGACAGGTCGGGGACGAGGCTGCGCAGGTCCACCAGCCCGGCCTCGTGCATCGTGCTGGCCGGCGAGAGGGCCGGCCCGGGGTTCGGCGCGACGGTGCCGCAGCCGGTGACGGCCAGCAGGGCAGCGGACAGGGCGAGGCCACGCCTAGTCACAACCGCCGACCCGGGTGAAGGCCAGGTGCTCGTAGTCCGAACTGAAGTCGCCATCCGGGTTGCGCTTGGCCATGCGCAGGCTGCGCCCGTCGCCGCTGCCGCTGAAGTCCAGCCAGGCGTCCTCGTCCACCGCCTCGTCGTCCCAGTGCAGGAAATGCCGGCCAGCGAGCAGGCTGATGCGGCCATGCATCCGCGGCGACTTCGATGCGCGCCACTCGACGCCGTCGCCGACCTCGCAGATGCGCACCTCGCCGAACCACGGGTCGCGCCAGGTGCCGAGCCACGCCCGCATCTGCGCCGCGGTCACCGGGACGCGCGCGGCGATGTCGGGCAGCGCCGGCTTGGTGGAGACGGCGGCCATCGGCGCCACCGGGCGCGCGAGGTCGTCGGCATAGCCGTCCACGCCCAGCGAGGCGCCCGGCGCGGTGAACAGCTTGAGCAGCACCTCGCCGAGCACGGTGCGCGCGTTGCCGCCCTCGCCGTTGATCATGAACACGAAGCCCGAACGCCGATCCGGCAGCAACAGCATCATCGAGTACATGCCGCCCAGGGTGCCGGTGTGCGAGACGGTCCATTCGCCATCCGCGTCGGCGACCCGGAAGCCGTAGGCATAGGCGTAGTAATGGGTGTCGTCCCAGCGCTTGCGCAAGCCTGAGATCGGCATCGGCGTGCGTGCCTTCCACATCTCGGCGCGCTGCGCCGGGCCCAGCCAGGCCAGCTGCGCCGCATCCGGCGCCAGCCAGTTGCGCATCCAGACGAGCATGTCGTCGAGCGTGCAGCGGATGCCGCCCGCAGGCGCGGAGGCGATCTCGGGGACGCGGTTGGCGTCGGGACGGGTCAACACGTTGCGGCCGTCGCTGCGCGCATGCGGCTGCGCCACGCTGCCGGCCTCCGCCAGGCGGAATGCGCCGACCCGGCAGCCCGCCAGGCCCAGCGGTTCGAACAGTTCGCGACGGACCAGGTCCTCGTAGGATGCGCCGCCGGCAGCCGCGGCGACCTGCCCCGCCACCACGTACAACAGGTTGTCGTAGGCATAGCCGGCGCGGAACCCGTAGGCCGGCGGGATGTGGCGCAGGCCGCTGACGATGTCGTCGCGGGTGAACAGGTTCGGTTCCGGCCACAGCATCAGGTCGCCGCCGCCCTCCGGGAGCCCGCTGTTGTGCACCAGCAGGTCGCGCACCGTCATGTTGCGGGTGACCCAGGGGTCGTGCATGGCGAAGGACGGCAAGTGCTTCACCACCGGATCCTCCCAGTCCAGCTTGCCCTGCTGGACCAGGCGCGCCAGCAGCGCCGCGGTCATCGCCTTGCTGTTGGAGGCGATCTTGAACAGCGTGTCTGCGGTGACCGGCTGGCCGCTGCCGGCAATGGTCTCGCCGTACCCGCGGTCATACACGACTTGGCCGTCGGCGACCACGCCGACCGCGATGCCGGGCAGCTGGTATCGCGCGATGGTCGCGCGCACGGCGGCGTCGATCGACTCCGCGCTTGGGG
>JAFLEC010000177.1 GCA_017302095.1 Lysobacterales bacterium
GTCGTGGGTCACCATCACGATGGTCTTGCCGTGCTCGCGGTTGAGCGTCTGCAGCAGGCCCAGGATCTCCTCCGCGGAGGCGCGGTCGAGGTCGCCGGTGGGTTCGTCGCAGATCAGCAGGGTGGGATCCGAGACGATCGCGCGGGCGATCGCCACGCGCTGCTGCTGGCCGCCGGAGAGTTCCGCCGGACGGTGCTTGCCGCGGTCCTTCAGGCCCACGAGTTCCAGCGCAATCTCGGCATTGCGCTTGCGCTGCGCGGACGACAGCTTGGTCAGCAGCAGCGGCAGCTCGACGTTCTTCTGCGCGGTCAGGGTCGGCATCAGGTTGTAGAACTGGAACACGAAGCCGACGTGGTCGCTGCGCCACTGCGCCAGCTGGCCGCCGCTCATCGCGTCGATGCGCTGGCCGGCGACCGCGATCTCGCCCGCGGTCGGCGAGTCCAGGCCGCCGATCAGGTTGAGCAGGGTGGTCTTGCCGGAGCCCGACGGCCCCATCAGCGCCACGAAGTCGCCTTTGGCGATGTCCAGGTCGATGCCATGCAGCACGTGCACCTGCTCCGGGCCGCGGCGATAGGTCTTGGACAGGTTCCGGATCTGGACGAGGGCGGTCATTACGGGCTCCGTGCGGGGCGTGTCAGTCGTTGTTCGCGTCGGCGGACGCGTCCTCACGCGCGGGGCGCACGCGGGCGCCGTCGGCGAGTTGTTCGGGCGGGTCGAGGACCACCGCGTCGCCGCCGGCCAGGCCCTGCAGCACCTCGCGGTCCTCGCCGAGGGTGCGGCCCAAGGCCAGCGTGCGCTGCATCGCCTTGCCGTCGGCCACCACGAAGGCGACGTCCTTGCCGTCGCGCTGGACGATGGCGGCGGCCGGCGCGAGCACGCCCGGGTTCGCCGCCTGCGCGGGCTTGGCGTCCTCGAGGAAACCGACCCGTGCGCCCATGTCGGGGACGATGCGCGGGTCGCCCTTGGCATCCAGGCCCACGCGCACCTTGACCGTGGCCTTGCCGCGGTCGGCGGTGGGGATGATCGCGATCACCTTGCCCGGGATCTTCCAGTCCTGGTAGGCGTTGAGGATGGTCTCGGTGGGCATGCCCGGCTTGACCCGGCCGATGAACGCCTCGCCGACCTCGACCTCGACCTCGAGCGATTGCATGTCGACGATGGTGCCGATGCCGGTGCGGGTGAAGCCGCCGCCGGCCGACAGCGGCGAGACGATCTCGCCCGGCTGCGCGGACTTGGCGATCACCACGCCGGAGAACGGCGCCCTCACCACCGTGTTGTCGACCCCGTTGTCCGCGATCCGCAAGCCGTCGCGCGCCACTTGCGCATTGCGCTGCGCGGTCGCGAGCTGGGCGCGCAGGGCGTCGCGCGCGGCCACGGACTGTTCGTACTGCGCGCGGCTGATCAGCTTCTGCCCGACCAGCGCGCCGAGCCGCGCGGCGTTCGCCTCGGCCTCCTTCAGCTGCGCCTGCACGCTGCCGATCTGGCTCTGCGCCGCGTTGAGCTGCGAGGCCGCGAGCGCGCGCTGGGCGTCGGCATCGACCGGATCGAGGGTCGCCAGCACCTGGCCTTCCTCGACCCGTTGGCCTTCCTCGATGCGCACGTCGCGCACGCGCCCGGTGACCTTGGCCGAGACCGTCGCCATCCGTCGCGCAACCACGTACCCGGTGGCGTCCAGCACCGACGGGCTGGCGTTGCCGTTGCCGATCGCCACCACCTCGGCGGTGCGCACCTCGAGGTCCTTGCCGCGCCCGAACGCGAACCAGCCACCGGCCGCGAGCAGCACCGCGCCGGCCACCGCCAGCCCGAGCCACAGGCCTTTGCGCGAGGCCGGGGGCGGCGGCGCGTTGCGGTCGATCTTCAGCGATTTCAGCAGGTCGGCGTGGGTGTTCATTGAGTCAACGGATCTCGTCGCGGGGGATGGAACGCGCGTCGGCCCCGGAGGGCGACCGCGGAGCGCACCATCGCGTCCATCGCGGGGATTGTCAAGTTTCCTTGACAGAGTGTGCGGGCGTCGGCATCGCGACCGATTCCGGCGACGGTCACAGGCTAGGGGGCGCGGTGAGGCGCGTCATGTGATGGCTGTCATGCGCTTTCGCTGACGGCTGCGCGTGTCGCCGCGGGCAGTCGCCGCGCAGCATGGCCACGACTTCGACGGAGGTAGTGCGATGCAGGGACAAGGCGAGGCGATGGCGCGGTTGCAGGGCGTGCGCAAGCGCTACGGCACGCTGCAGGCGCTGGACGGGGTGGACCTGGTGTTGCGCGGCGGCGAACTGCTCGCCCTGCTGGGCCCCAACGGCGCCGGCAAGACCACCGCGATCGGGCTGCTGCTGGGCTTGCTGCGCGCCGATGCCGGGCAGGCCACGCTGTTCGGCGGCGACCCGCAGGACATCCGCCTGCGTCGCCACGTGGGGGTGATGCTGCAGGATGCCGACCTGCCGCCGACCCTGCGCGTGGGCGAATTGATCCGCCAGGCCGCCAGTTACTACCCGGCCCCGCGCACGCTGGCGGAGACCGCCGCGGTCGCCGGCATCGAGGACCTGCTCGCGCGCCCCTACGGCAAGTTGTCCGGCGGCCAGCAGCGGCGCGTGCAGTTCGCGCTGGCGCTGTGCGGCCGCCCGCGCCTGCTGTTCCTCGACGAGCCCACCGTCGGCATGGACATCCAGGCCCGGCAAGGCCTGTGGGCGGCGATCCGCCGCCTGGTCGCGGAAGGCTGCGGGGTGGTGCTGACCACGCATTACCTGGAGGAAGCCGAAGCCCTCGCCGACCGCGTCTGCGTGCTCGCCCGCGGGCGCATCGTCAGCGAGGGCAGCGTCGATGCACTGCGTGCGCGGATCGCGCGCAAGCGCGTGTGGTGCGCGACGACGTTGCCCCTGGCGCGGGTGGCGGCGTGGGACGAGGTCGCCGAGGCCAGCCACGAGGGCGACCGCCTGTGCCTGGCCACCGAGGTGCCGGAGCGCCTGGTGCGCCGCCTGCTGGCCGAGGATCCCGCGCTGTCCGCGCTGGAAGTGCGCGCCGCCGGGCTGGCCGAAGCCTTCACCGAACTCACCCGCGATCCCGCCACCCTGCCGGAGGCCGCATGACCCCGAACCGCCTCGACCTGTCCGTCCTCTCCGAACGTCCCGCCTATGCGGAGATGCCGCGCGGACGCGTGCTGCGCGCCTACCTCGAGGAAGCCCGCGGCGAAGTGCTGCGCTACCTGCGCAGCCCCGGCTTCCTGTTGCCCACGATCTTGTTCCCGGTGGTGTTCTACGTGATGTTCGGGATCCTGATGGGCGGCAAGCGCGGCGGCCTGGACATCGCCGCCTACCTGCTGGCGTCTTACACCAGCTTCGGGGTGATGGCGCCCGGGCTGTTCGGCTTCGGGGTGTCGCTGGCGCTGGAGCGCGACAACGGCCTGCTGGTGCTCAAGCGTGCGCTGCCGATGCCGCCGGCGGCCTACCTGCTCGGGAAGATGGCGATGGCGATGGTGGTGGCCGCGGCGATCGTCTCGCTGTTGCTGCTGCTGGCCACCCAGGCGGCGGGGGTGGCGCTGGCGCCTTCGCAAGTTGCGCGCCTGCTGGCGGTCGGCGTGCTCGGGGTGCTGCCGTTCAGCGCGATGGGCCTGCTGCTGGGCACCCTGGTGCGTGGCCAGGGCGCGCCGGCGCTGATCAACATGCTGTACCTGCCGATGGCTTTCCTGTCGGGGCTGTGGTTCCCGCTGAAGGGCGCGCTGCTCGACATCGCCTGGATCTGGCCGAGTTACCACCTCAACCAGTTGGCGCAGGATGCGGTGGGGATGCCTTCGCGCGGGACCACCTTGGTCCATGTGCTGGCGCTGGGCGGGTTCGCCGCGGCTTTCCTGCTGCTGGCCGCGCGGCGCCTGCGCCGGCATGGCTGAGCAGGGCTTGCAGTAGCATCCGCGCATGCACCCGATCGCCTCCCTGCGCCGCTGGATGGCACCCGCGCCCGATTCCGCGGTGGCGGATGCCCTGCGCGCCGGCAAGTCGCCCTGGTCGGAAGCCGTCCACCTGCTGTGGACGGTGTGGGTGTTCCTGACCCCGCTGTTCGGCCCGGGCTTCACCGCGCGCTGGGCGGTGCTCACCGGCCTGTCCTACCCGCTGTTCCTGTGGCTGTACGCGATGGTGCTGCTGGCGCCGGCGCATGCGGCCAAGCGCTATGCGCTGGGGATGGTCGCGCTGTGCCTGGTGCTGCTGCCCTGGTATCCGGCGGGGCTGAGCTACTTCGTGTTCGGCTGCGTGATGCTGCACACCGGCCGCCGCCAGCTCGCGCTGCTGCCCTACCTCGCGCAGGTGCTGGCCCTGAACGCGGTGTACATCGCGGCCGCGTGGCAGATCGGCTATCCATGGCAGATGTGGGTGTGGGTGCCGGCGATGACCCTGGTGATCGGCATCATCGTCAACGTCGAGCACACCGCGCACGTGCGCGAGGCCGCGCTGCGCCTGTCGCAGGACGAGGTGCGCCGGCTCGCGGCCACCGCCGAACGCGAGCGCATCGGCCGCGACCTGCACGACCTGCTCGGGCACACGCTGTCGCTGATCGCGCTGAAGCTGGAATTGGCGCGCAAGCTCGCCGACCGCGATGCCGCCGCGTCGCGCGTCCACCTCGAGGAAGCCGAGCGGGTCGCGCGGCATGCCCTGGCCGAAGTGCGCAGCGCGGTGACCGGGATCCGTGCCGCGGACCTCGCCGCCGAACTCGCCTCGGCGCGGCTGATGCTGGACTCCTCGCAGGTCGCGCTGGACTACCAGCCGCCGCCGGCCTCGCTGCC
>JAFLEC010000178.1 GCA_017302095.1 Lysobacterales bacterium
GTTCACATCGGCGGGCCAGCGATGCTCGGCGGCGCGCGTGCTGCTGGTGCAGGACGACATCGCCGACAAGGTGGTCGGCATGCTCGCCGGCGCGATGGCGGAACTCAGCGTCGGCGACCCCGGCCTGCCCTCGACCGACGTCGGCCCGGTGATCGACGAGGACGCCCGCCGCATGCTCGACGAACACGCGGCGCGGATGGATCGCGAGGCACGCCTGATCGCGCGCGCCGACCTCGGCGAGGCCGCCGCGCACGGCACCTTCTTCGCGCCGGCGGCATGGGAATTGGGCTCGATCGCGCAGCTCGCCAGCGAGAAGTTCGGCCCGGCCCTGCACGTGGTGCGCTGGAAGGCCGACGAGCTCGACGCCGTGGTCGATGCGATCAACGCCACCGGCTACGGGCTCACCCTGGGCATCCACTCGCGCATCGACGGCACCATCGACCGCATCGTGTCCCGCGCGAAGGTCGGCAACATCTACGTCAACCGCAACCAGATCGGCGCGGTGGTCGGGGTGCAGCCGTTCGGCGGCCAGGGCCTGTCCGGCACCGGCCCGAAGGCCGGCGGCCCGCACTACCTGCCGCGCTTCGCCACCGAGAAGACGGTGACCGTCAACACCACTGCGGCGGGCGGCAACGCCTCGCTGCTGACCCTGGGCGACTGATTCGGGTCTGCCCGTGCCTTCCGGCCGCACCAACCGGTCGGGGCAGCGCAAACGAAAAGCCCCGCTTGCGCGGGGCTTTTCGTTGCAACGTTGGACCGATGGATCAGAAGCGGTACTGCGCCGACACGCCGAACAGGTTCGCGTGGCCGCTGAACTCGCCGACCAAGGTCGAGGTATTGCCCGCCGCGGCCTCGACCGGCAGGTCGATGCTGGGGTTGTCGATCTCGATGCGCTGGAACGCGGCGTCGATGCTCAGGTTCTGGCTGACGTTCCAGGTGGCGCCGATCGAATACAGATTGCGATCATTGTCGGGCAGGCGCGGGGTGCGGGTCACGTCGTTGGTCGGCGACTCGTCCATGCCGAAGCCGCCGCGCAGGGTGATCGCGTCGCTCAGGTCGTACTCGGCGCCGATCGAGAAGAAGTCGGTGTCCTTCCACTTGAACTCTTCCTTGCCGACCACGGTGCCGTTGGCACGCTTGATCGTCACGTTCTGCAGGGAACTCCAACCGGTCGACTGGTAATCCGCCATCACGCGGAAATGATCGGTGATGCCGTACTTCATGCTCAGCGTGGTCACGCTCGGCGTGGTCAGCTTGGCGCCGCCATCCCCGTCCTGGAAGCGCGGGTCCGCGCCCAGCAGGGCCGGGACGTTGGTGAAGTCCAGGGTGCCGCTGAGGTTGTGGCTGATCTCCGAGCGATAGCTCAGCCCGATCGCCAGCTTGTCGCTGGGGGCGACCTGCATGCCGAAGATGTAACCGATGCCGCTGTCGTCGCCATTGACCTCGAAGCCGCCGTCCAGCTGTTGCGGCTTGAACGGATAGTTCGGGTTGAAGCAGTTGGCCGGGTTCGACGACGCGCAGATCGCGGTACCGAAGTCGATTGCCTTGCTCAGCGTCGCCTCGGCATGCTCGTACACCAGGCCGAAGCCCAACGACACGCCATCGGTCGCCTTGAACGCGACCGAGGAGGTCAGGTCGACGATCTTCACGTCGGAGGTCAGCGCGCGGTAGCGACCGACCCAGCCCGCTTCGTACTCGGTCTTCAGGCCGAACGGCGCACCGATCGAGAAGCCCAGGGTCATGCCCTCGAGCGCACCCTTCATCGGGATCACGATCGACATGTTCGGAACCAGGGTCGCATCGCCCGGGTCGCCGCCGTCGCCGCCGGTCAGCGGCGCAGCCGGCGAGCCGAGCACGTGGCCGCCACCGTCGAACTTGGCGGTCAGGTCGATCACGGTCAGGTCGGACTGCACGGTGATCATGTCGAGGTTGGTCATCGCGGCCGGGTTGAGTGCCACGTTCGACGCGTCCTTGCCGACGATGCTGCCGGCGTTGGACTTGCCGAGGTTCTTGACGCTCTGCTCGCGCAGCTGGAAGCCGGACGCGGCGGCCTGGCCGGCCGCGAGGGTGCCGAGCACGGCCAGCGCGAGGGCAGTGGCCTTGAAGCTGCGGGTCTTGGTGTTCATGCGGGATCGTCTCCGATACAAGTCTGCAGGGACTCTGGTTGTTGTATGCCGGCACGCGAACCCGAGGCCTCGGTGCCGTCGCAGCGCTGCGCGTATCGGGATTCTGCGCATGCAGCCCTCCCCCGACGTACGACGCCGTATGTACTATAACGCGGAATTTAACCTGCCGCTAACATTCGGGCGGACAGGCATCGGCTCAGGGTCTCCGCATGTTCGTGGGCATCGCCCCCCGCAAGAAGCAGGTCCTTTCCTGGGCGAACCCCCTCCTGTTCGCCACGATGTGGCTTGCCTACCTGGTCGGCGCGACCCGCGCACCCGACCAGCGGCATGGCACTGAACTCGACTGGGGCGCCCTGACCGGTGGCCTCGACTCCCTGCAAGCCTGGCAAGCGGCGGTCGTCGACGGCACCGTGTTGCGGCTGTTCTCGGCCCTCTTCCTGCATGCCGATTGGGTGCACCTGCTCGGCAACCTGGTGTTCCTGTTGATCTTCGGCCCCCCCGCGGAGCGGATCATGGGCGGGACGCGCTTCCTGCTGCTGTTCCTGCTCGGTGGCGCAGTCGCCAACCTCGCCGCGGTCCTCGCGATCAGCACCCCGGACAACATCATCATAGGCGCCAGCGGAGCCGTGTCCGCGGTGATCGGTGCCTACTTGGCGCTATTCCCCGGGGCGCGCCTCGGGGTCGTGCTGCCGCTCGGGCTGTTCCTGCAGTTCGTGCGTGTCCCGGCCTCGCTGCTGATCGGCCTGTGGGCACTGCTGCAGGTCGTGCTCGCTTACAGTGGTCCTAGCTTCGGCGCGGTCGCATGGGCCGCCCACCTCGGCGGCTTCTGCTTCGGCATCCTGTTCGCGTTGGCCACCCGGGCAGCGATCGCCCGCCGCCTGCGCAAGAATCGCGGCTACTGAACCTTGCCCACCGCCTTGGTGGCGGCCTTCGGCGTCACGATCGCGGCGGCAGGCGCACCCGCGATCCGCTTGAGTTCGACCAGCGCCGCGTCGATCGGCTTCTGCCCGGGCAGGACCTCGCCGGCGTTGTCGCCCTCCAGCATCTCCTCGCCTGCCAGGTGGCCCGGAAGCGCGGCTTCGTTCACCGGAGCGGACCGCTTGTCGCCCGCGTCCGCGTGCAGCACGAGGTCGGGCTCGATGCCGCGCGCCTGGATCGAATGCCCGCTCGGCGTGAAGTACCGCGCCGTGGTGAGCTTGACCGAATCGCCGTTGTCCAGCGGCAGCAGGGTCTGCACCGAGCCCTTGCCGAAGGTGCGGCTGCCGACCACCCGCGCACGCTTGTTGTCGTGCAAGGCACCGGCGAGCACCTCGGAGGCGCTGGCGGAGCCGGCATCCACCAGCAGCACGACGGGCGCACCCTTGAGTCGGTCGCCCGGGGTCGCGTCGAAGCGGGTGTCGCCGATCGCCGCGCGGCCCTTGGTGCTCACGATACCTCCCTTGTCGAGCAACTCGTCGGCGATCTGCACCGCGCCCACGAGCAGGCCGCCCGGATTGCTGCGCAGGTCGATCAGCAGGCCGCGCAGCGGCGCGTCCTTCTGCAGCGCGTCGAGCTGGCGGGTGAAGTCCGCCGCGGTCGAGGCCTGGAAGCTGGCGATGCGGATGTAGCCGAAGCCGGGCTCGAGCAGCCTCGACCGCACGCTGGTGGTGCGGATGGTGTCGCGCACCATCACCACGTCGAAGGGATCGCGCACGCCTTCGCGGACCACCTTCACGGTGACCTTGGTCCCGGCCTTCCCGCGCAACGGCGCCGACAGGTCGCCATCGCCCGGCGCATCCAGCGCCTTGCCGTCGATCGCGATGATGCGGTCCCCGCTGCGCAGGCCCGCGCGTTCCGCGGGGCTGTCGTCGAAGGGAGCGATGACGCGCACGCCGCCTTCCGGCAGCTGCTGCAGCTCGACACCGACCCCGTCGTAGGCACCTCGGGTCATCTCGTCGAATTCCTCGGCATCCGACTTGGCCAGGTAGGCGCTGTGCGGATCGAGGTCGAGTAGCAGCCCGCGCACCGCCGATTGCATCAGCGCATGGTCGTCGACCGGATCCACGTAGGCCTGCTTGATCGCGTTGTAGACGGTGACGTAGCGACGGATCTCGTCGAGCGGCACCTTCGCGCCCTTGGTGTCCCCCGCGGCCTGCGTGGTTTCCGCGTCGGGCGCGGGATCCGCCGATTGCGCGTATGCCGGCAGTGCACACGCTGCACAGAGGGCCAGGCTCAACAAGGTCTTCGGGATCGCCCGCATCGATCGCTCCATCGGTCTTCGGGGGTTGGACAGGCCGCCGCGCCGAGGGTTCCGCGCGGTTTCGCCATCATGCCTGCATGCGCGCGCGCCGGCATCGCCACCGGTCACTGGCGAGTCAGCCAGGCCGCGGGGTTGACCGGCGATCCGTTGCGCCGCAATTCGAAATAGAGCGCCGCGACCTCCTGCCCGCCGGAAGTGCCGACGGTGGCCACCGGATCGCCACGCTTCACCGGCGTACCCGGATCCTTGAGCAGGCCGTCGGCGTGGGCGTACAGGCTCATGTAGCCGTTGCCGTGGTCGACGATCAGGATGTTGCCGTAACCGGTCATCCAGTCCGCGAACACCACGGTGCCGTCGGCGACCGCCTTGACGGCAGTGCCCGCCGGCGCGGCGATC
>JAFLEC010000179.1 GCA_017302095.1 Lysobacterales bacterium
GGCATCGGGGCCCGGCGCGACCAGCGGCGCGGCGGTGTCGTCGACGCGGATCGGCGGCGCCTGCTGCGCCTGCAACGGCGCCGCGGTGGACAGGGTGATCGCCAGCGCCAGCGCCAAGGTCCGGATCCGCATCCCGCACTCCCATCCACGCCTGAAGAAGCCGCGAGTATGCCGCCGCGGCGCGGAGTGCGCGATGCGCCATCGGTCATGCGCCGCTATCCTCGCCCGATGGACCTGTTCAACGACACCGGCCGCAGCACCGATGGCATCCATGTCGGGATCGGCGGCTGGACCTTCGCGCCGTGGCGCGACAACTTCTACCCCAAGGGGCTGGTGCAGCGCCGGGAGCTGGAATACGCCAGCCGCCATGTCGGCAGCATCGAAATCAATGGCACCTACTACGGCGCGCAGCAGCCGGCGACGTACGCCAAGTGGCGCGACGAAACGCCGGACGGCTTCGTGTTCAGCGCGAAGGCGCCGATGCGGATCATGCAGTCGCGGCAGCTTGCGAGGACCGGGCCGCAGGTACAGGACTTCGTCGGCGGCATCGCCGAACTCGGCGCCAAGCTGGGGCCCCTCGTGTGGCAATTCGATGCCGGCACGCGGCTCGACCGCGAGGCCTTCGCCGCCTTCTGCGCCCTGCTGCCGGCGGAGGCCGGCGGACGTCCGCTGCGCCACGTGCTGGACGTGCGCGACCCCGCCTTCGTCGATGCCGATTACCTCGCGCTGGCGCGCCGGCATGGCTTCGCCACGGTGTACACCGATTCGCCGGAGCATCCGTCGTTCGCCGACGTCACCGCCGGCTTCGTGTACGCCCGTTTGATGCGCACGCGCAGCGAGATCGCCACCGGCTATCCCGCGGACGCGCTGGCCGCATGGGCGATGCGCGCCCGCCAGTGGGCCGCCGGCGGCAAGCCAGGCGACCTGCCGAAGATCACCACGGATCCCGCACCGAACGTCCCGCGCGACGTGTTCGTCTACTTCATCAGCGCCGCGAAGGAGCGCAATCCCGCCGCGGCGATGGCACTGATGGCCCACCTCGCGTAGGCCTGCCCCCTGACCGTCGGCACGTGCCATCCGGCACTACGCCGTTGGCGCGGCCTCGGCGACGCTGGCGCCTCCCCGCCCGGACCGCCTGCATGACCCGACGCCTGCTCACCCGCGCACTCGGCCTGCAGGCGCAGGAGGCCCGCCCGGTCCTGGTCGCGGGGCTGTTTTTCTTCTGCATCCTGACGTCCCTGCAAATGCTGCGGCCGGCGCGCGATGCGCTGGGGATGGAGCGCGGCATCGACAGCATCCGCTGGCTGTTCGTCGGCACCGCGGTGGTCACGCTGCTGGTCAACCCGGTATTCGGCTGGCTGGTGGGCCGTTTCCGGCGCCTGCACTTCATCAGCGCGACCTACGGGTTCTTCGCGCTGAGCCTGGCCGGCTTCTGGGCGCTGCTGGTGCTCGCGCCCGGCGCGGTGGGCGCGCGCAGCGGGCAGGTGTTCTACGTCTGGTTCAGCGTGTTCAACCTGTTCGTGACGATGGTGTTCTGGGCCTTGCTGGCGGATCGCTTCAGCAGCGACCAGGGCAAGCGGCTGTTCGCGCTGATCGCGGTGGGCGGGACCCTGGGTGCGATCTTCGGACCGTGGCTGGCGTCCCGACTGGCCGACCCGCTGGGCACGCCCGCGCTGCTGCTGGTCGCCGCCGGCTTCCTGCTGCTGGGCACGACGCTGGCATGGGTGCTGGTGCACATGGGCGACCGGCGTGGCACTGACATCGCGCACGTCCCGGCGGCACGTGCGGAAGAACAGCGCATCGGCGGCAGCGCCTGGGCCGGCCTGCGCGCGGTGTGCGCGTCGCCCTACCTGTTGGGCATCGCCGGCTACGTGCTGGCGATGACCGTGGTGGCGACCTTCATCTACTTCACCCGCCTGCAGATGGTGGCCGCGGCCGAGAGCGACCTCGACGCGCGCACCGGCCTGCTCGCCGACATCGACATGTGGACGCAGGTCGCGGTGCTGTTGCTGCAGCTGACCCTGACCGGCCACATCATCCGCCGCTTCGGCATGGCGTTCGCGCTGGCCCTGCTGCCGATCGCCAATGCGCTGGGTTTCATCGGGCTGGCGGTGTTCGGGTCGTTCGCGGCGCTGGTGCTGCTCGAAGCGCTGAACCGGGCGATCCAGCGCGGACTGACCCGACCCGCGCGCGAAGCACTGTTCACCGTGATCAGCCGCGAGGAGAAGTACAAGGCCAAGGCCTTCATCGACACCTTCGTCTACCGCAGCGGCGATGTCGTGGGCGCGCAGGTGGAAGGCGCGCTCGGGCGGATCGGGCTGGCGCTGGGCGGACTGGTCGGCCTCGTGCTGCCGCTGGCGCTGGCCTGGGCGATGCTGGGGATCTGGCTGGGACGCGTGCAGCACAGGCGCTCCGAAGCCGCCAAGGACATCCAGCCGGGTTAGCGAGCCTTGGGCTTCACCGTCTTCTTCGCCGCCGATTTTCGAGGCTTCGGCTTCGGCTTGCGCAGCGCCGCCTCCCATGCACGTTGCGCCCACGGCCGGAACTCCTGCGGCGAATCCAGCGCCTCCTCAGGCACCGTCCAGTAGCTCATCGGCACCCGCTTGCCCTTCGCCTCGTACACGAAGGGCTCGCTGCCGGCAGCCTCGAAGGCGCCACGCGTCTCGCCATCCACCTTCAGGTAGATCGCCTCGTCGATGACGATGCCGATGATCACGCCGTCACGGTACACGCCGTGACCGCCGAACATCGCCCGCGTGGTCACCGGGGCGAAGGCGGAAAACAGGTCGTGCAGGTAGTCGAGGTAGTCGCGGCCCATGGCATCGCCTCCATGCGGCGATAATGCACCCATGGCAGACAAGGACACCACGCGCGCGCTCTGGCAGATCCACCTGTGCGTGCTGCTGTGGGGCTTCACCGCGATCCTCGGCAAGCTGATCAGCCTGCCGGCGCTGCCGCTGGTGTGGTGGCGGATGCTGATCGTGGTCGCCGCGCTGGCCCTGCTGCCACGGGTCTGGCGTGGCCTACGGGCGATGCCGCCGCGCACGCGTTGGGCCTATGCCGGGATCGGCGCTCTGGTGGCGCTGCACTGGCTGACGTTCTACGGCGCGATCAAGCTGTCGAATGCCTCGGTGGCGGCGACCTGCATCGCCTTCGCGACCCCGATGACCGCGCTGGTCGAGCCGCTGCTGACCCGCCAGCGCTTCCAGTCGCGCGACCTCGCGCTGGGCCTGCTCTCGCTCCCCGGGATCTGGCTGGTGGTCGGCGGGGTGCCGGCCGGCATGCACGCGGGCATCCTCGCGGGGGTGGCGTCGGCCTTCCTCGTCGCGCTGTTCGGCAGCCTCAACAAGCGCATGGTCGATGCCGGCGATCCGCTGACGGTGACCGCCCTCGAACTCGGCGCCGGCACGCTCACCCTGAGCCTGCTCGCGCCGCTGATGCCGATGCTGGTCCCGGCGTTCGCCGGCCCGCTGCTGGTGCTGCCGGCCGGGATGGATGCGTTCTGGCTGGTGGTGCTCGCCCTGGCCTGCACCCTGTTCCCGTTCGCGCTGTGCCTGGTCGCCCTGCGCCACCTGTCCGCGTTCACCGCGCAACTGTCGGTCAACCTCGAACCGGTGTACGCCATCGTGCTCGCCGCGGTGCTGTTCGGCGAGCAGCAGGAACTGAGCGGACGGTTCTACCTCGGGGTGGCGATCATCCTCGGGGTGGTGTTCGCGCAGGGCCTGCTCGCGGGCCGGCGCGGCAACGAGCATGCCGAGCACGCCGAACTGCTGGGCGTGAGCGAGTCCAAGCAGGTCGCCGAACATGACTGAGCCCGCGTGCGCCGCGCCGGCCGGCGTGGCAGGCTAGCCGGATGTACCTCGGCTATTACGGGCTGCGCGAAGCGCCCTTCTCGATCACCCCGGACCCGCGCTTCGTGCACCTCAGCGAGCGCCACCGGGACGCGCTGGCGCACCTGCTGTTCGGCATCGACAAGGGCGGCGGCGGCGGCTTCGTGCAGCTCACCGGCGAAGTCGGAACCGGCAAGACCACGCTCAGCCGGCTGTTGCTGGAGCAATTGCCGGCGCACGCGCGGATCGCGCTGGTGCTCAACCCACGGCAGGACGGCACCGAGTTGCTGGAGACGATCTGCGAGGAACTGCACCTGCCCATCGCGGGCAAGCGCGGCAGCGCCAAGGCCCTGGTCGACACGCTCAATGCCTACTTGCTGGAAGCGTACGCCGAAGGCCTGCGGGTGGTCCTGCTGATCGACGAGGCACAGAACCTGCCGGCCGACGCGCTGGAGCAGGTGCGCCTGCTCACCAACCTGGAGACGGACACCCAGAAGCTGCTGCAGATCCTGCTGCTGGGCCAGCCCGAATTGCGCAGCCTGCTGGCGCGGCCCGAACTGCGCCAGCTCGCGCAACGCATCACCGCGCGCTACCACCTCACCCCGCTGGACGCCGCCGAGACCGCCGAGTACCTGCGCCATCGCTGGCGCGTCGCGGGCGGGCAGAAATTTCCCTTCGAGGCCAAGGCGATCCGCCGCCTGCATGCCCGCTCGGGTGGCGTGCCGCGCTTGCTCAACGTGATCGCTGAGCGCGCATTGCTGGCCGGCTATGCACGCGATGCCGCGACCATCGACGCACGCCTGGTCGATGCCGCCGCGGACGAAGTCCTGCCGCCCCCGGCGGCGCACGCGCGCTGGCCCTGGTTCGCCGCTGCGGCCGCGGT
>JAFLEC010000018.1 GCA_017302095.1 Lysobacterales bacterium
CCTGCATGCGCTTGGCGCGATCCGGGGCGAGGACCACGACGCCGACGGCTGGCGCCTGCGGGTGGACCTGCCGCTGGCCGATGCCGCGCGCCTGGCCTCGCAACCCGATGGCAGTCCCCTGCGCCCGCTGCTCCCGGCGGCCGCGCCCGACCTTCCCGTAGAATCCTGCGCATGAGCATCGAACCGAGCGGCCCGCAGCGGCCCAATCCGGCCACCATGGCCTGGAATACCCCCGGCAGCGGCCCGCAGCGGCGCCCGCGCGGCAATGGCGGCGGCCTGGGCAACCTGTTCGACCGGTTGCCGGACTTCGGCGGCGGTGGCGGTGGCCTGCGCTGGCTGTGGATCGTGCTGGCGCTGTGGCTGGCGTTCAACTGCTTCGTGCTGGTCGCCGAGCAGCAGCGCGGCGTGGTCCTGCGCTTCGGCCAGTTCGTGCGGGTGATGCAGCCGGGGCCGAACCTCAAGCTGCCGTGGCCGCTGGAGCGGGTGATCAAGGTCAACGCCACCGAGATCAAGACCTTCAGCGACACGGTGCCGGTGCTGACCCGCGACGAGAACATCGTCAGCGTCGAGATCAACGTGCAGTACCGGATCGGCGATCCGGAGCTGTACCTGTTCGGCACCCGCAGCGCCGACGACGTGCTCAAGGAAGCCACCCTGAGCGCGGTCCGCGAGCAGGTCGGCCGTTCCGAACTGGATACCGTGCTCGGCGCGCGCAGCGCGCTGGCGGTGTCGTCCAAGCAGACCCTGCAGCGTGCCCTCCAGGATTACCGGACCGGGCTGGTGGTGACCGAACTGAACCTGCCCAACGCGCGCCCGCCGGAGGAGGTCAAGCCGGCCTTCGACGACGTCAACGGCGCGCAGCAGGACAAGGACCGCCTGAAGAACGAGGCCGAGGCCTACGCCAGCAAGGTCGTGCCCGAGGCCCGTGGCCAGGCGGCGCGCGTGCGTACCGTGGCCGAGGGCTACAAGGCGGCCTCGATCGCGCGCGCCACCGGCGACGCGGAGCGCTTCAGCCTGCTGGTCGAGCAGTACAAGGCGGCCCCCGAGGTCACCCGCAAGCGCCTGTGGCTGGAGACGGTGCAGCAAGTACTCGCCGAGAACCGCAAGGTGGTTGGCGGCGATGGTCGCCAGCTGATCTACGTGCCGATGGCCGGTGCGGCCGGGACTGCCCCCGCGCCCGCCGCGCAGCAGGCGTTGGTGCCGGAACTGGTGTCGCCGGTGGTCGGCGCGACCCCGGCCGAGTCCGTCCGCAACGGCCGGCAGCCGCGCCCGCAAGGCCGCGAGGAGGTGCAGCGATGAAGATGTCCGCCTGGATGCCGGCCGCGCTCGCCGCGTTGCTGCTGTTCCTCGGTTCGGTGTTCGTGGTCAGCGAAGGCCAGACCGCGATCGTGCTCAACCTCGGCAAGGTCGTGCGCACCGACCTCGAGCCCGGCCTGCACTTCAAGCTGCCGCTGGTTGAATCCGCGCGCATCTTCGATCGCCGCCTGCAGATCCTCGCCGCGGAGCCCGAGCGCTACCTGACCTCGGAAAAGAAGGACGTCAGCGTCGACTTCTTCGCGATCGGCCGGATTTCCAACGTGCGCGATTTCTATCGCGCCACCAACGGCGACGAGAAGATCGCCGCCGAGCGCCTGGCGCCGATCATCAAGGACGCGCTGCGCAACGAGATCAATGCCCGCACGCTGCAGCAGGTCGTCTCCGGCGATCGCTCGAAGGTGCTGGCGACCCAGCTTGCCGCGATCAACAAGGGCGCCGCCACGCTGGGCGTGCAGATCTCCGACATCCGCATCAAGCGCATCGACCTGCCGACCGGCGGCGAGGTGATCGAACAGGTCTACCGCCGCATGCGCGCGCAACGCCAGCAGGTGGCCAGCCAGCTCCGCGCCGAAGGCCAGGAAACCAAGCAGAAGATCGAGTCAGAGGCCGACCGCCAGAGCCAGGTGCTGCTGGCCGAAGCCGAGCGCGATGCGCAGAAGCTGCGCGGCGAGGGCGATGCCGAGGCGGCGCGGATCTATGCGCAGGCTGCGCAGCGCGACCCCGCCTTCTACGCGTTCCAGCGCAGCCTGGAGGCCTACCGGCAGGCATTCTCCGGCGGCGATTCGGTGATCGTGCTGGAGCGCAACGACCCGTTCCTGCAATACATGCGCAGCGACCGGTAACCCTGCGTGTCCGACCTGTGGGCGGCGCTGTGCCTGGTCGCGGTGATCGAGGGCCTGTTCCTGTTCGCCGCCCCCGGCGGCTGGAAGCGTGCCGCCGAGCAGCTGCAGAACATGCCGGACGAGCACGTGCGCCGGGTCGGCGGGATCGTGCTGATCCTGGGGCTGGTCTCGCTGTGGCTGGTCCGCGGCGGCTGAGCGCGACCCGCGGTCATCGCCGCTTCATGCCGGCATCCCCCATCCGGGGATGAACCCGGTAGAATGCCGGAAAGCCGGGGCACGCCTCGGCTTTTCTCACGTCTGGAGCACGGAAATGGGTCAGTCAGTCGTCGTACTCGGCGCGCAATGGGGCGATGAAGGCAAGGGCAAGATCGTCGACCTGCTGACGCAGGACATCGGCGCGGTGGTGCGCTTCCAGGGCGGCCACAACGCCGGCCACACGCTGGTGATCGGCGGCAAGAAGACCGTCCTGCACCTGATCCCGTCCGGTATCCTGCGCGACGACGCGCTGTGCCTGATCGGCAACGGCGTGGTCCTGCACCCGGGCGCCCTGCGCAAGGAGATCGGCGAGCTCGAGGCGAACGGCGTCGAGGTGCGTTCGCGGCTGAAGATCAGCCCGGCGACGCCGCTGATCATGCCGTACCACATCGCCCTCGACCAGGCGCGCGAGAAGGCCGCCGGCAAGGACGCGATCGGCACCACCGGCCGCGGCATCGGCCCCGCCTACGAGGACAAGGTCGCCCGTCGCGGCATCCGGGTCGCCGACCTGCATTACCCGAACGAGCTGGCCGACAAGCTGCGCGCGGCGCTGGACTACCACAACTTCGTGCTGACCCAGTACCTCAAGGTCGACGCGGTGGACTACCAGCAGACGCTGGACGAGGCGCTGGCGTTCGGCGAATACGTCGAACCGATGAAGGCCGACGTCGCCGGCATCCTGCACGACCTGCGCAAGGCCGGGAAGAAGGTGCTGTTCGAGGGCGCGCAGGGCTCGCTGCTCGACATCGACCACGGCACCTATCCGTACGTGACCTCGTCGAACACCACGGTCGGCGGCGCGCTGGCCGGCACCGGCGTCGGCGCGGACGCGATCGACTACGTGCTCGGCATCGCCAAGGCCTACGCCACCCGCGTCGGCGGCGGGCCGTTCCCGACCGAACTCGACGATGCGGTCGGGCAGGGCATCCGCGACCGCGGCCAGGAGTACGGCGCCACCACCGGCCGGCCGCGCCGCTGCGGCTGGATGGACATCGTCGCGCTCAAGCGCGCGGTGGCGATCAACGGCATCAGCGGGCTGTGCATCACCAAGCTGGACATCCTCGACGGGATGGACACGCTGAAGATGTGCATCGCCTACGAGTACCACGGCAAGCGCAGCGAGTACGCGCCGCTGGACGCCAAGGGCTGGGACGAGTGCACGCCGGTGTATCTGGAGTTCCCGGGCTGGCAGGAGTCGACCGCCGGCATCACCGAGTGGGACAAGCTGCCGCCCGCCGCGCGCGCCTACCTGCGTGCGCTGGAAGAACTGGCCGGCTGCCCGCTGGCGATCGTCAGCACCGGCCCCGACCGCGACGCCAACATCGTCCTGCGCGACCCGTTCGCCTGAGCCACACGCCGACCGTACGCGCTGGTATGCTGCTGCGATGCAGCATGCCCCGCACACCGGACTGGTCCCGCATCCCCGCGAAGAACTGGCCAATGCGCTGACCCATGGGGTCGGCGCGGCGGCCGCGCTGGCCGGCGGCGCAGTCCTGATCACCCTGGCTGCGCTGCGCGGCGATGGCTGGGTGCTTGCCGCCTCGATCGTGTTCGGGGTGGCGATGCTGCTGCTGTACACCGCCTCGACCCTGTACCACGCGGTCTCGCACCCGGTGGCCAAGGGCCGGCTGAAGGTCTTCGACCATTGCGCGATCTACCTGCTGATCGCCGGCACCTACACGCCCTTCACCCTGGTCGGCCTGCGCGGTCCCACCGGCTGGTGGCTGTTCGGGGCGATCTGGTCGCTGGCGCTCGCCGGGGTGGTCTTCAAGCTGTTCTACACCGGCCGTTTCCGCCGGCTGTCGACCTTCATCTACATCGCGATGGGCTGGCTGGTGGTGGTCGCGGCCAAGCCGATGTTCCGGGCGCTGGACGGGCCGACGCTGGCCTGGCTGCTGGCCGGCGGCATCGCCTACACCGCGGGCACGGCGTTCTACCTGCGCCCGCATGCGCGCTGGTCGCACGCGATCTGGCACCTGTTCGTGATCCTCGGCAGCCTCTGCCACTACGTCGCGGTGGTGCGCCACCTGCTGTGACCGGGTCCCGGGCATGACTTCCGGGGCTGGGGGCGACGCCCGACTGCGCGGATGATGCCGGCTCCGACCGGCAAGCCTGCCGGCGCCTCCCCCACGATCCGAGGACCCCCGCATGCGCCGTCGCCTGGTGGCCGTCGCCATTTCCCTTGCCCTGGGCGGCTTCGCCCACGCCGCGCCCGCCGATGCCGGCGCGACACCGCTTCCGCCCATGGTGCGGGCGACCACGCAGCTCCCGCGGACCGTGGTGCCCCGCCACTACGCGATCGAGGTCACCCCGCATGCCGACCGCATGGCCTTCGACGGCAAGGTCAGGATCGATGTCGAGGTGCTGGAGGCGACCGACCGCATCGTCCTGCAGGCGCTGGGGATGACCTTCGCCAACAGCACGCTGCAGTCAGCGGGCGGCAAGCCGATGCCGGCCAAGGTCAGCCTGGACGAGGCCGCGCAGACCGCGACCTTCGCCTTCGCCGCGCCGTTGGCGCCCGGGCGCTACGTGCTGGCCACCGACTACACCGGCACGATCGGCACGCAGGCCAACGGCCTGTTCGCGCTCGACTATCCCACCGCCGCGGGCAAGAAGCGCGCGCTGTACACCCAGTTCGAGAATTCCGACGCGCGGCGCTTCGTGCCGTCCTGGGACGAGCCCAACTACAAGGCGACCTTCGATCTCGCGGTCAACGCCCCGGCCGGCGACATGGTCGTGAGCAACATGCCGGTGGCCAGCGCCTCCGACGTGGGTGGCGGCCTGCGCCGGACGGTCTTCAAGACCTCTCCGCGGATGTCGACCTACCTGCTGTTCCTCGGCGTCGGCGACTTCGAGCGCGCCGCGATGGCCGGCGAGAACGGCACCGAGATCGGGGTGATCGCCCAGCGCGGCAAGGTCGGGCAGGCCCGCTATGCGCTGGAGGCCAGCCGCGACGTGCTGCGCGAGTACAACGACTACTTCGGCGTGCCGTACCCGTTGCCCAAGCTCGACAACATCGCCGCCCCGGGCCGCAGCCAGTTCTTCAGTGCGATGGAGAACTGGGGCGCGATCTTCACCTTCGAGTCCTCGCTGCTGCTGGACCCGGCGACCTCGAACGTCTCCGACGAGCAACGCGTGTTCACCACCGCGGCGCACGAGATCGCCCACCAGTGGTTCGGCAACCTGGTGACGATGGCGTGGTGGGACGACCTCTGGCTCAACGAGGGCTTCGCCACCTGGATGGAAGGGCGCACCAGCCAGAAGCTGCATCCCGAATGGGATCCCGACCGCGTCGATGCCGCCTACACCAGCCGCGGGCCGATGGGACGCGATGCCTACGCCACCACCCATCCGGTGGTGCAGCACGTCGAGACGGTCGAGCAGGCCAGCCAGGCCTTCGACGGCATCACCTACGGCAAGGGTTCGGCGGTGATCAACATGCTGGAGGACTACGTCGGCGCCGAGGCCTGGCGCAACGGCGTGCGCCGCTACATCGCCAAGCGCGCCTACGGCAACGCGGTGACCGACGACCTCTGGGCCGAGGTCGATGCCGCCGCGCCTGGACGCCGGTTCGTGGAGGTCGCGCACGACTTCACCCTGCAGCCCGGCGTGCCGCTGATCAAGGCCAGCGGGACCTGCGAAGGCGGCACCACCACGGTGGCGTTGGAGCAGGGCGAGTACACCATCGACCGTCCCGGCAAGGCGCCGTTGCGCTGGCGGGTCCCGGTCGCGGTGCGCGGCGCCGACGGCACGGTGGTCAAGGTACTGGTCGATGGCAATGCCAGCGTGCGCCTGCCCGGCTGCGGCGCCTTCGTGGTCAACGACGGGCAGAAGGGCTACTACCGGACGCTGTATGCACCGGCGCAGTTCAAGGCGTTGGGCGACGGGTTCGCCGCGTTGCCGGTGGTCGACCAGCTAGGCCTGATGCTGGACGCGAGCGCGCTGGCGACGGTCGGCCTGCAGCCGCAGTCGGACATGCTCGACCTGACCACCAAGGTCGGGCTGGATGCCTCGCCCAACCTCTGGCAGCTGGTCGCCGGCACCCTGGGCGGGATCGACGACCTGTACCGTGGCGATGCCGCGCGCCAGGCTGCGTTCCGCGCCTATGCCCGCGGGCGCCTGTCGCCGAAGTTCCAGCAGTTGGGCTGGGAGGCACGGGCGGGCGACTCGGCGACCACCAAGCAGCTGCGGACCAGCCTGATCGGCATCCTCAGCACGCTGGGCGATGCGCAGGTGCTGGCCGAGGCGCGCCGGCGGTTCGATGCGTTCGAGCGCGACCAGGCCTCGCTGCCGCCCGACCTCCGGCGGATCGTGCTGGGCATCGTCGCGCGCAACGCGGATGCCGCGACCTGGGATCGCATCCACGCGCTGGCGCGCAAGGAGACCACCTCGATGCTGCGCGACCAGTACTACGGCCTGCTCGCCTCCGCCAAGGATCCGGCACTGGCGAAGCGCGCGCTGGAGATGGCGCTGACCGACGAGCCGGGCGCGACCAATGGCGCGGACATGATCGCCCGCGTCGCCGACGAGCACCCGGAGATGGCTTTCGACTTCGCGGTCGCGCACCGGTCGCAGGTCGACGGCCTGGTCGATTCCACCTCGCGGGCGCGCTATTACCCGGGGCTGGGCGGCAACAGCATCGACCCGGCGATGCCTGGCAAGATCCGTGCGTTCGCAGCTGCGCACATCGCCGAGGGATCGCGTCGCGATACGGAGACCGCGGCGAGCGGCATCGAGACCCGGATCAAGCTGCGCGCACAGCGCCTGCCGGAGGTCGATGCCTGGCTGCGGCGGCAAGGGGTCTGACCCGCGTTCGCAGCGGCGTCCGTGTCGCACCAACAAGAAGGCCCCGCATCGCGGGGCCTTCTTGCATTGCAGCGTCTTCCAGCCTTACCAGAAGTCGTATTCGACCAGCAGGGTGTAGGCCCTGCCCCGCGGGTCGGCGATGCGCGGCTCCCAGCCGGCGCCGGCCGCGAAGTCGTTCTGGTGCGCAGTGAACGGCGGATCCTGGTTGAACAGGTTCTTGATCCCGAAGCCCAGCTTCAGGCGGTCGATCCCGGTCCAGGTGACGTTGTAGTTGTAGGTCGTGTAGCCCTCGACGCGCGGGTTCCAGCCATCCGGGATGTAGCTCGGGAAGCTGGCTGCCGGTTCGTCGTAGTAACCGTCGCGGTGGATCTGGGTGAAGGTGTGCGACCAGGCCTCGCGGGTCCAGTTGAAGCTCAGCGTGTGCTTCCAGCGGATCGGCAGGTTGTAGTAGCGGACGTACTTGCCGATCAGGTTGTCGCTGTAGGGCAGGGTTTCCAGCGCCTTGGTCTTGAACAGGTTCAGGTAGCTGCCGTTGAGGTTGATGTTCCAGCGGCCGCCGGCCAGTTCGCCGTTGAAGTTGGCGTCGAGCTCCACGCCGCGGGTGATGCTGCCGCCCGAGTTGATGTAGCGGCGGTCGATCGCCACCACTTCGCCGCTGGCGTCGCGGATCCAGTTGGCCTCGAATTCGTCGTAGTAGGTGATCAGCACGTCGCGCGCGGCGGCGCGGATGGTGTTGGTGCGTTCGATTTCCCACCAGTCGAGTGCGATGTTGAAGCGGTCCATCGGCGAGTACACCAGGCCGAAGCTCTTCTGGGTGGACTCCTCCGGCGCCAGCCCGGGGTTGCCGCCGAACAGCTCGACCGGGCGGATGATTTCGCACCCGGGGACGCTGGGATTGGCCTTGCCGCTGGGGCAGGTGGCCGGGTCGGCGAGGTCCTGGCCGGTGTACTGGACTTCGCTGATCCCGTTGTAGAGCTGGTTGAAGTTCGGGACCTTGAAGCCGGTGCTGTAGGCGCCGCGGAACAGCAGCGATTCGAACGGCTTGTAGCGGAACGAGACCTTCGGGTTGGTGGTCGAGCCGAAGCCGCTGTAGTCGTCGTAGCGGCCGGCCAGGTTCAGGTCGAAGTTCTTGAACACCGGCAGGTTGAACTCGACGTACGCCGCCTTGATGTCGCGGCTGACGTCGCCGAGCGCGTTGGCATCGTCGAACGGCGCGTTGAACACCGCGCGCTTGTCAGTGCGCTGGTCGCCGTCGAACTTGTATTCCTCGCGGCGCAGGTCGATGCCGGCCGCCATCGCGATGCTTCCGCCCGGCAGCTGGAAGAAGCCCAGCTCGCCGGAGACCGAGGCGTCGAGTTCGGTGACGATCGACTCGCCGCCGTAGAGCTTGACGCCCGCCGCCGACGCCGCGTCGAGCGCGGCCATCGCCTCGGCCGACTGTGCCTGGCCCGGGGCGAGGAACGGGTTGATCAGGCCGCTGCCGAGCGCCGCCTTCAGTGCGTCGGTGTAGTGGAAGCCGGTGCCGAGGATCGATTCCGACTTGCTGGATGCGCGCGACAGGCCCACGTCGTAGGTCCAGTCGCCGAGCATGCCGCCGATGCCGGCGACGAATCGGTAGGAATCGGTGGTGGTCTCGATCTGGCGCGAGCCGCAGGCCATGCAGCGCCAGCGGTACGCGATCGGCGCGCCGTAGTTGAGCTGGCCGGCGCCGAAATAGGCGGCCAGCGCGTTGTACACCAGGTCATAAGTGGCCTTGGTATTCGCATTGAGCGGATACCAGGTGGTCGGGCCGAGCGCGGTGGCGGCGGTGCTCGTGCTGGAGGAAATCTGGTTGGGTTCGAAGGTCTTGGCGACCTTGACCTTGGAGCCGGTCAGTTCGACGTAGGCCTCGTGCTGCTCGCCGATGCGGAAGGTCGCGCGGCCGATGAAATCGACGCTATCCACCGGTTGCTGGATGACCGCCGCCGCCGGGTAATCCCAGGCGCAGGCGTACTTGGAGCTCAGCGAGTTCCAGGACCGGTAGGCATACGGGCCCATGTTCGGGCCGGCTGCCTCGCACCCCTCTGCACCAGGCAGGTTGTAGATGTTGACTGCGGTGAGGCGGGTGGCGTTGCCCGGTTCGAACACGCCACCCTTCAACATGCTGGTGGCGCCGACGCCGCTGGTGCCGAGGCTGAACACCGTCGCGAACGGGGTGCCGCGCGTGTCAGGCGAGAGGCCGCGTTCCGGCTGGAACGAATTGGAGAAATCGCGATCGTCGCCGCGCAGGATCGTGTTGCGCTTCACGCTGACCGTGCCGAAGGCATTCCAGCCGTCCTTGTCGAGGTCTCCATGGCCGAACAGCAGGCTGCTGCGGTAGACGTTGCCGCCGCCTTCTTCGGTCACGTCGACGAAGCCGGTCACCTGCGCGCCCTGGTAGTCGCGCTTGGTGATGAAGTTGATCACGCCGCCGATCGCATCGGTGCCGTAGATCGCCGAGGCGCCGTCGCGCAGCACCTCGACGCGGTCGATGGCGGCGAAGGGAATCGAGTTGAGGTCGACCGCGCGGCCCTTGAGGCCATGGGTGGCGACGCGGCGACCGTTGAGCAGCACCAGCGTGGCATCGGAGCCTTGGCCGCGCAGGTTGGCGCCGGACACGCCGTTGTCGCCGCGCAGGGTGTCCTGCACGATGCCGGCGTTGCTGGCGAGGTTGTCGGAGCCGTTGCTGGCGATGTTGAGGTACATCAGCAACTGCTCGGCGGAGGTGATGCCCTGGGCATCGATCTCCTGCTTGGTGATCGAGGTGATCGGCAGCGCCTGCTCGATCTCGACCCGCTTGATGCGCGAGCCGGTGACGGTCACCTGGTCGAGGGTCTTGACCGACGGCTTGGGGTCCTTCGACGCGGCCTCCTGGGCCATGGCGGGCAACGCGGGGACGGCGAGCGCTGCCAGCAGGGCGGCGCACAGGCGGTTGACGGCGGGTGTGGTGCGGACAGGCATGGACATCTCCCCAAGGTGGTCAGGATCGGATGCCGTGGGTGCAGTCCTTCGCGAGTGCGGCCGCCATCTCCCCAGAGGCGGCCACGGTCGGGCATCACCCCCGCACTGTAGCCGTTCCGGGGCGGGTTTGGCGATTGCCCCGGCGCAACCGCTGCAATGCCCCGCGCCTGGCGGCGGGGCGTTGGGGCGTTGAGTCGGTGGGAGTCGGAGGATCGCGCCGGGATCAGCCGACGTTCGGCTCGCTGAAGGCTTCCGGTTCGCCCTTGAAGTCGCCGATCGGCACGCAGGCGCAGAACACGTTCTTGTCGCCGTAGACGTTGTCGACGCGCGCCACCGGCGGCCAGTACTTCTGCTGGCGCAGGGTGGCCAGCGGGAACACCGCCAGCTCGCGGCCGTAGCCATGCGTCCATTCGGCCCCGGCGGCCTGGGTCGCGGTGTGGGGGGCGTGCTTGAGCGGGTTGTCCTCGCGGTCCAGCTCGCCGCGTTCGACCATCCGGATCTCGTCGCGGATCTGGATCATGGCGTCGATGAAGCGGTCGAGTTCGTGCAGCGATTCGGATTCGGTCGGCTCCACCATCAGGGTGCCGGCGACCGGGAAGCTGAGCGTCGGCGCATGGAAGCCGAAGTCGATCAGGCGCTTGGCCACGTCCTCGGCGCTGATCCCGGTGGCGTCCTTGAGCGGACGCAGGTCGAGGATGCACTCGTGCGCGACCAGCCCGTTGCGGCCGGTGTACAGGGTCTTGTAGTGCGGCGCCAGGCGGGTGGCGATGTAGTTGGCGTTGAGCAGCGCGACCTGGGTCGCCTTGCGCAGGCCGGAGGCGCCCATCATCGCGATGTACATCCAGCTGATCGGCAGGATGCTGGCGCTTCCGAAGCTCGCCGCGGACACCATCGCGCCGCCGCCGGAGCCCTCGGTGCGGATGCCGTCCCCGCCGAAGGCCTTGGGCAGGTAGGGCGCGAGGTGCGCCTTCACCGCGCAGGGGCCGACGCCGGGGCCGCCGCCGCCGTGCGGGATGCAGAAGGTCTTGTGCAGGTTGAGGTGGCTGACGTCCGAGCCCCACTTGCCGGGCTTGGCCACGCCGACCAGCGCGTTCATGTTGGCGCCGTCGGTGTACACCTGCCCGCCGTGCGCATGCACGATGTCGCAGATCGCGACCACGTCCTCCTCGAACACCCCGTGGGTGGACGGGTAGGTGATCATGATCGCGGCCAGGCGGTCGCTGTACTTCTCCGCGTTGCGGCGGATGTCCTCGACGTCGACGTTGCCGTTGCCGTCGCACTTGGTCACCACCACCTGCATGCCGCACATCTGCGCGCTGGCCGGGTTGGTGCCGTGCGCGGATTCCGGGATCAGGCAGATGTCGCGGTGGCCCTCGCCGCGCGCGCGGTGGTAGGCGCGGATCGCGAGCAGGCCGGCGTACTCGCCCTGCGCACCGGAATTGGGCTGCAGGCTGACCGCGTCGTAGCCGGTGCACTCGACCAGCATCGCCTCGAGCTCGGCGATCAGCTGGCGGTAGCCCTCCACCTGGTCGGCCGGCGCCAGCGGATGCAGGTTGGCGAATTCCGGCCAGGTCACCGGGATCATCTCGGCGGTGGCATTGAGCTTCATGGTGCAGCTGCCCAGCGGGATCATGGTGCGATCCATCGCCAGGTCCTTGTCCGCCAGCGAGCGCATGTAGCGCAGCAGCTCGTGCTCGCTGTGGTGGGTGTTGAACACCGGGTGGGTCAGGAACGGGCTGGTGCGGCGCAGGTGCGCGGGCACCAGGTCCGGCGCGCTGGCATCGAGGGCGTCGATGTCGGGCAGCGCCGCCTCGTCGCCGCCGAAGATCCGCCACAGCAGGGCGAGGTCGGCGCGGGTGGTGGTCTCGTCGAGCGACACGCACAGCGAGCCATTGCCGCGCACGCGCAGGTTGGCGCCCAGCGCGCGTGCGCGCGCGGCGATCACGGCATTGCCTTCGCCGGCATCGACGCACAGGGTGTCGAATGCGGTCGCATGCACCGTGGCGTGTCCCAGCGCGCGCAGGCCGGCGGCGAGGATCGCGGTGTAGCGCGCGACCCGCGCGGCGATCCGGGCGAGGCCGTCGGGGCCGTGGTAGACCGCGTACATCGAGGCCATCACCGCCAGCAGCACCTGCGCGGTGCAGATGTTGGAGGTGGCTTTCTCGCGGCGGATGTGCTGCTCGCGGGTCTGCAGGGTGAGGCGGTAGGCCGGCTGGCCCTCGGCATCCACCGAGACGCCGATCAGGCGGCCCGGCATCGAGCGCTTGAACGCGTCCTTGCAGGCCATGAACGCGGCGTGCGGGCCGCCGAAGCCGAACGGCACGCCGAAGCGCTGGGTGTTGCCGACCACGATGTCGGCGCCCATCTCGCCCGGCGGCTTGAGCAGCGCCAGCGCGAGCAGGTCGGTGGCGACCACCAGCAGCGCGTTGTGCGCGTGAATGGCGTCGGCGTCCTTCGACCAGTCGTCGATCCAGCCGCTCGACGCCGGGTACTGCACCAGCACGCCGAAGTAGTCGCCACCGGCGACCGCGGCGTGGAAGGCGTCGGTGCCGCGCACCACGTCGACCTCGATGCCCAGCGGCTCGGCGCGGGTCTGCAGCAGCTCGATGGTCTGCGGGTGGGTGTCGCCGGCGACCACGAAGCGGTTCGACTTCGACTTCGCGGAACGCTTGGCCAGGGTCATCGCCTCGGCGGCCGCGGTGGCTTCATCCAGCAGCGAGGCGTTGGCGATCTCCATGCCGGTCAGTTCGGCGCACATGGTCTGGAAGTTGATCAGCGCTTCCATGCGGCCCTGCGAGATCTCCGCCTGGTAGGGCGTGTATGCCGTGTACCAGGCCGGGTTCTCGAGGATGTTGCGGAGGATGACGTTCGGCGTGTGGGTGCCGTAGTAGCCCTGGCCGATGAAGCTGCGGAACACCCGGTTCTTCGCGGCGATCCCGCGGATCCTGGCCAGCGCCTCGACCTCGCCGATCGCCTCGGGCAGGGCCAGCGGCGCGGCCGACTTGATGCTGGCGGGGACGATGGCGTCGGTCAGCGCGTCGAGCGAGTCGTGGCCGACCACCTGCAGCATGCGCGCGACCTCCGCATCGTTCGGGCCGATGTGGCGTGCGATGAAGGCGTCGTGGTGCTCGAGCGCGGCGAGCGGGGTGCGAGAGGTCATGGCGGCATCCGGAAGCGCATCGGTGCAGGGCACGTCGCGCGTGAGAGGGGATGCCCGCTCTGTCCTTTTGCCTGAGAGTTTTCGAAGCGCGCGGGCGGGGAGGCGGTCCGCGCGGCTTCTTGCCCCTTCGGCGCCGGCATCGCAGGGATCGCGGGCCGGTCTCTCCAGAGTGTGGTCACACGGCGGTCTGGGGCCTGAGCGATTCCGGGCGGTTGCGCCTTCGGCAGCGCGACGGGACCTTGCGGTCCTGCGCGCTTCTCCCTCCGTGCGGCGGAATTATACCCCGGCAGCCGGTGCCGGACGGCGCTTGAGCCAGGCGTAGACCGGCAGCCCGGCCAGCCACAGCACGCCGCCCCAGGCCAGCGATTCGGCGCCGGTGCCGACCAGCGCATACAGGCTGTAGGCCAGCGCCAGCGCCGCGACCACCCGGCCCTTGGCCCCGCCCCTGGCCAGCCAGGCCGACGCGCCGATGCAGTACGGCAACAGGGTGCTCGCGGTGGACAACAGGATCGAGAAGGTGAACAGCTGCACCAGCGACCGGCTGAAGTTCGCGGCGACCAGCAACGAGGCCAGCAAGGCCCCGGCGAGGATGCCGAACGACGGCGTGCCGCCCTTGCCGAGGTGGGCGAACGGGCCCGGCATCAGGCCGTCGCGGGCGGCCGCGAACGGGATCTGCGCGGTGATCAGCAGCCAGCCGTTGAGCGCGCCGAGGCAGGACACCGCAGCGACCAGGGCGATGGCGGTGCCGGCCCATGGTCCCCACAACAGGCGTGCGGCGTCCGCCATCGGCGCCGTCGAGGCCTGCAGTTGCGCCGCCGGCACGATCCCGATCACCGCGGTCACCGCCAGCACCGTCGCGATGCCGGCCAGCAGGGTGCCGAGCACGGTGGCGCGCGGGATCGTGCGCTCCGCATCGCGGATGGTGCCCGCCGGCACGGTGGCGGCCTCGAGCCCGAGCAGCGCCCACAGGGCCAGCGCGACGGTCGCGTTGATCGCGACCGGCAGCGATTCGCCGCTCGGGTTGAACGGCACGAAGTGGCGCGCCTCGACGTACCAGACGGCGATCAAGGCGAACAGCAGCAGCGGCAGGAACTTCAGGGCGGTCAGCAGCACCTGCGCACGCCCGGCGTGGCGCATGCCCTGCAGGTTGATCCAGGCGCACACCCACAACGCACCCAGCGCGAGCAACGCGGCGCGCAGCGGGGTCGCGATCAGGGCAGGCCACACCGCGCCCACGCTGCCGGCGAACGCGACCGCGAGCGCGGCGACGCCGCACCAGTTGGAGATCCAGTAGCTCCAGGCGACCACGAACGCCGGCAGGTCGCCGAAGGCCTGGCGCGCATAGACATAGGGGCCACCGGTCTGCGGCCAGCGCATGGCCAGCCGCGCGAACGTGCGCGCCATCGCCAGCGCGCCCGCGAGGGTGATGGCCCAGCCTGCGAGGCTGACGCCGCCGTAGCGGGCCATCGACGCCGGCAGCAGGAACACGCCGCTGCCGATGATGCAGCCGATCACCAGGGCGGTGGCGGACCACAGGCCGAAGGCTCGTGGATGGCCGGCGGGGGTGTCGGTGCCTTGCGCTGCGGCCATCGGGGCGATCCTCGTGGTGGTGGCCGTGGCGCGGCCGCTCAGGGAAGCGTGGGATTCGCGTCGCGGTAGGCGGCGCGCAGCAGTTCGTGGAAGTGGTGCACCCCGGTCTCGCGCAGGGGATTCAGGCGCCCGGGGACGTAACTGCCCGAGGCGAAGCCACGTTGCACGTCCTCGCAGATGCCCAGGTCCTCGTGCTGGACCTCGTCGCTGAAGGCGATGTCGGCGTCGCGGCGGCCGGCGTCGGCGGCATCGGCGTAATAGCTGTCGAACAGCACCCGGCAGCGGTCGACGCCCAGCGGGATCACCGTGTTGGTCTGCAGGCGGCCGGGCAGGATGTTGAGCATCGTGTTCGGCCACAGCCAGTAGTACAGCGCGTCGCCGCTGCCGTAGAGCGCCGGATCGCTCTCCAGCGGGCTCCACTGCAGCGCATGCCAGCGGGCCAGCTCGGTGCGGTAGCTGCGGTAGTCCAGCAGCCGGTTCAGGCCCGGGTGCACGAAGGGCACGTGGTAGCCCTCCATGTAGTTGTCGACGTACACCTTCCAGTTGCAGGCGATGTCGTAGCCGGCGCGATGGTGGCCGCCGTAGCCTTCCAGCCCGCGATCGGGGCCGAGGCGGGCGTCGATGCCGGCGACGAAGGCGTCGAAGTCCGGCGCGCGCGCCGGATCGACGGCGGCGAACACCAGCCCCTGCCAGACCTTCACCGCCAGCTGCGGCAGGCGCACCGCGGCGACATCGAAATCCCGTGCGTCCTTCATCTCCGGCGCCGAGCGCAGCTGGCCCTCCAGGGTGTAGGTCCAGCCGTGGTAGCGGCAGCGCAGCGACTTCGCGCCGAGGCCGTCGCATTGCGCGATCGGGCCGGCGCGATGCCTGCAGACGTTGTGCATGACCCGGATCGCGGCATCGGCACCGCGCACCGCGATCACCGGCAGGCCGGCGAGGTCGGCGACGACGTGGTCCCCGGCCTCGCGCAACTGCGAGACATGCGCGACGAGTTGCCAGCCACGGTCGAAGATCGCGTGGCGGTCGACCGCGGCCATGCCGGGGTCGACGTAGTAGTGCGCCGGCAACGCGGTCGCGGTGCCGGCGGGTTGCGGGGCGAGGTGATGCGCGGTGTCCATCCGCCCAGTATGGCGTGGATGGACCCGGCCGGGCGCGTCAGGAACCGTTGAACAGGTCCTTGGCTTCGTCCTTGCCGCTTTCCATCACGCGCGCGGTGCCGCCGGGGCGGACCACGATGGATTGCACCGGATCGATGGTGCCGTCCTTGTGGACGCGCACGACCTGGTAATCGCCGGTCGGCACGCGGCGAACCTGGTATTTGCCGTCCTTGTCGATCTTCAGTTCGCGACGGAAGCCGGTGTCGACGCCGGTGATGGTCACGGTGTCGCCCACCTTGGCTTCGCCGGTGATGTTGCCGGAGCTGGACTGCGCGTCGACGGAGGAGGAAAAGGCGGCCAGCAAGGCGATGCCGGCGATGCGGCGGGACAGGCGTGGGGACATGGCGAGGGGTAGCGTGGGAGGGAGCCACAGGCTGCAGTGGCGCTTGTGCCGGGACAAGTGACTTTCGCCATGGTTTGCATGCGACAAGGCCGGCTTGCGCCGGCCTCGCCTGGATTGCGATGGGAGCACCGAAGGCCTTTCAGGCGGAGGGTGCAGTCCAGCCGCAGGACTGGTTGGCGTTCTGTTGCTTCAGCCAGCCCTGCAACGGTGCGAAGTACTCCAACACCGCCGATGCATCCATCTTCTCGCCGCCGGTCAGCTCCTTCATGGTCTGCTGCCACGGCTGGCTGGCGCCCTTCGACAGCATCGCCCAGTACTTCTCGCCGGCCTCCTTGTTGCCATAGAAGCTGCATTCGTACAGCGGCCCCTTGTGGCCCGCAGCGTCGCACAGCGCCTTGTAGAACTGGAACTGCAGCACGTGCGAGAGGAAGTAGCGCGTGTAAGGCGTGTTGCCGGGGACGTGGTACTTCGCGCCCGGGTCGAAGAAGTCCTCGCCGCGCGCGTTCGCCGGCGCCACGCCCTGGTACTTCGCCTTCAGGTCCCACCAGGCCTTGTTGTACTGCTCGGGTTTGATCGAACCGTCGAACACGCCCCAGCGCCAGCGATCGATCATCAGCCCGAACGGCAGGAACGCGACCTTCGCCAACGCCATCCGCATCTGCGCATTGATCAGGGCTTCCTCGCTCTGCTGTTGCGCCCCCACCAAGCCGACGGAGTGCAGGTAGCTCGGCGTCATCGCCAGCACGATGGTGTCGCCGATCGCTTCGTGGAAGCCATCGTGGGCGCCGTTCTGGAACAGCGGCGGCTGCTTGTTGTAGGCGAGGTCGTAATAGATGTGCCCGAGCTCGTGGTAGATCGTGGTGAGCTCTTCCTCGGACGGCGTGATGCACATCTTGGTGCGCACGTCGCCTTCCATGTTCATGTCCCAGGCGCTGGCGTGGCAGACCACGTCGCGATCAAGCGGCTTCACGAACTGCGACTTCTCCCAGTAACTGGCCGGCAGCTTGGGCATGCCAAGGGACACGTAGAAGTCCTGCGCGCGCTCGGTCATCTTCTTCGCGGTGTCCAGCGCGGCGGCGCGCTCGACCATGAACGCGCGTTCCGCCGTGCTGCCGTCGCCACCGCTGGCGCGCGCCCGCGCGCTGGCGAGGTCGGCCTGGGCGATCGCGTTCAGCGCGCCGTTGACGTCCAGGCTGCCTGCGCCCGGGTAGGGCTGCAGCATGTCCCAGAGGTTGCCCCAGTCCTGTTGCCACAGGTTGCCCATCAAATGCGCGGGCAGCATGCCGCCGGCGGCCTCGCCCTTGTCCTTGCCGTACTCGGCGTCTAGCCGGCCGCGTGCGTAGCAGTGCAGCTGTTCGTAGAGCGGCTTGACCTGGTCCCAGAGGCGGTCGGTCTCGGCAGCGAGTTCGGCCGGGCTCATGTCGTAGCCGGAGCGCCACATCTCGCCGGCATCGGCGAAGCCCATGCCCTTGGCGCCCTCGTTGACCAGTTCGACGAACCGGGTGTAGTCCTTGCGCATCGGCACGCTGATGCTGTGCCAGCCCTGCCAGGCATCGAGTTGCGCATCGTAGTCGCGGCTCTTGGCCAGCACTTCGCTCAGCTGGCCGATGTCGCGGCAGACCTTGGCCTCGCCCTCTCCGGTGCAGTAGCTGCCGGCGCCGTACATGCCTTCCATCCGGGTGGCGATCCGGGTCAGCTCGGCGAGCTTGTCGGGATCGCGCGGGGCCGGCATCGCGGTCATCAGCTTCAGCAGCTTGATCGCGCGCGCGGTGTCGGGCGACATCTGCTGGCCGTCGAAGCGCCGCGACTGTTCGATCCACGCATTGAGCTGCGTCAGCCAGCGCTCGTTGGCCTTGGCGGCGATTGTTTCGCTGTCGCTGTTGATGTAGGTGCTCGACAGCCACTGCGCGGAGTTCAGCTCGGCGCTCAGGCTGCGGAATTCCTTGTTCACCCGGGCGATGAACTGGTCCGCGGTTTCTCCGGCGGGCGCCGCCGCTCCGGTCGCGGAGGGCGCGGGTGCCTGCTTGCAGGCAGCGAGCCCGAGCGTCATGGCCACCGCGGCGGCGAGCAGGGCGGGACGGAACGACATGGTGCGATCCTCTTCGGCGCCGGGTGGCGCGGGAACCGCAAGGCTAGACCGCGGCCCGGGGGGTCGCAAGTCGCGGCGGTCACCCCGTCTGCGGCACCAGGCGGCGATCTCCGTCGACGAGGCCGTGGTCGCGCAGCCATTGCCAGGCGGCGTCGGCGTCGCGTTCCACGTAGTCGCGCGCGCTGCCCAGGCGGAAGGTGTAGCCCCAAGCGTCCATGTCGGCGAGCACGCGGTCGCGGCCGACGCCCGGCAGGGCATCGCCCAGCAAGGCCTGCAGGACGCACACCGCATCCTCCTCGGCGACCGAATCGGTGGCGTCGGTGTGCACCACGGCCCGGCGCTCCGGCGGTAGCACGATCAGGTGGCCGGCCTCGTGCAGCAGCGAGTGCACCGGGGTGTCGTCGCGTGCGTACACGGTGGTGCCGATGATCCCGGCTTCGGCATCGCCCCAGTAGCTGCCGGGGATCGGCTCGCCGCCGGCCACGCGCTGCAGCGACAGGCCATAGCCGCGGAGCAGGGCGGCGGCATCGTCGAAGGCGATGCCGCCCAGGGTCAGGACATCGCCCACCGGCGCGGCTCAGGCGCCGGCGCGGCCTTCCGGCAACGCGACCGAGATGTCCAGCACGTCGTGCTCGCCATCCTTGACCACGTCGACCTTGACCGCCTCCACGTCCACCGCGACGTACTTGCGGATGACCTCGAGGATCTCGCGGCGCAGCAGCGGCAGGTAGTCGGGCGCGCCCTGCGAGCTGCGCTCCTGCGCGATGATGATCTGCAGCCGGTTCTTGGCGGTCTGCGCGGTGTTCTTCTTCGGCTTGAGGAAATCGAAGATGGACATGCGTCAGCCCCCGAACAGCTTGCTGAAGAAGCCCTTCTTCTCGATCGTGGTGAAGCGCATCGGCCGGTCCTCGCCGAGCAGGCGCGCCACCGCGTCGTCGTAGGCCTGGCCCGCGTTCGACTCGCCGTCCATGATCACCGGCTCGCCCTTGTTGGAGGCGTTCAGCACGTCGCCGGACTCGGGGATCACGCCGATGGTCTTCAGCCCCAGCACTTCCTCGACGTCGCCGATCGACAGCATCTCGCCGTTCTCGACCCGTTGCGGACTGTAGCGGGTCAGCAGCAGGTAGGCCGCGACTTCGCCGTTGCCCTGCTCGGCGCGGTGGGTCTTGCTGGCCAGCAGGCCGAGGATGCGGTCGGAGTCGCGCACCGAGGACACCTCGGGGTTGACCACCACGATCGCCTTGTCGGCGAAGTACATCGCCAGGAACGCGCCCTTCTCGATACCGGCCGGGCTGTCGCAGACAATGCAGTCGAAGCCGTCGTCGGCGAGGTCCTTCAGGACTTTCTCCACGCCCTCCTTGGTCAGTGCGTCCTTGTCGCGGGTCTGCGACGCGGCCAGCACGTACAGGTTCTCGAAGCGCTTGTCGCGGATCAGCGCCTGCTTGAGCGAGGCCTCGCCGTGGATCACGTTGACGAAGTCGTAGACCACGCGGCGTTCGCAGCCCATGATCAGGTCGAGGTTGCGCAGGCCGACGTCGAAGTCGATGACCGCGACTTTCTTTCCGCGGCGTGCGAGCCCGGTGGCGATGCTGGCGCTGGTCGTGGTCTTGCCCACGCCGCCCTTGCCCGAGGTGACTACGATGATTTCGGCCAAGTTGGCTTCCTCCGTTGGGTGATGGGGCGGCTCAGTCGAGCGCCGCGAGCTTGAGTTGGCCCTTCTCCAGCCAGACCTGCACGGGCTTGCCGCGCAGCTCCTTCGGGATGTCCTCGAGGACCTTGTAGTGGCCGGCGACCGCAACCAGTTCCGCATGGAACTCGCGGCAGAAGATGCGGGCGTCCTCGTTGCCCTGCGCGCCAGCCAGGGCGCGGCCACGCAAGGCGCCGTAGATGTGGATGCTGCCATCGGCGATGACTTCCGCGCCGGCGCCGACCGCCGACAGCACGGTCAGGTCGCGGTTCTCGGCGTAGACCTGCTGGCCGGAAC
>JAFLEC010000180.1 GCA_017302095.1 Lysobacterales bacterium
CAGAATGCGTGCCATGCGTGCCCTACCCCCCGGTCAGGCGTTGACGTACGTCCGAATCGCTCCGAGCAGTTCTTCCCGCGTGAACGGCTTCGTCAGGTACTGCTCGGACCCGACGATACGTCCCCGAGCCTTGTCGAACAAACCGTCTTTCGACGAAAGCATGATCACCGGCACAGATTTGAAGGTCTGGTTGTTCTTGATCAGCGCGCAGGTCTGATAACCATCGAGCCGCGGCATCATGATGTCGACGAAAATGATCTGCGGATGGTGATCCGCGATCTTGGACAATGCCTCGAAACCGTCCGTGGCGGTGACGACCTCGCAACCCTCGCGCGCCAGCAGCGTCTCCGCCGTTCGCCGGATGGTCTTGGAATCGTCGATGACCATCACCCTCAATCCCTTGAGGCTGACGTCCTGTCCGTTCTGTTGCGACATGCAATCCCCTTCGCCCGCACGTACCAGCCACGGCGGATGGCCGTTGGGCAGACCGCTTATATCCCAGCCCCGGCGCGGACTGTCAAGCGTCGCCGCACGGCGCCAGTCGGGGTCCTCGCGGCCGCTGGTAACATGCGGGGCCGCCCCTGCTGAGCGCTCGCCCGCCGTGAAACCGCTCGACGTGATCGTGGTCATGGATCCCATCGGAACCATCAAGACCACCAAGGATTCGACGTTCGCGATGTTGCTGGAAGGGCAGCGCAGGGGACACCGGCTGCACTACGTCAAGCCTGGCGGGCTGGCCGTGGCCGGCGCACTGGCGGTGGCGCAGGTGGCGCCGCTGAGGGTGCGCGACGACGCCCGCGAGTTCTTCGAATTGGGCGCTTGGTCGCAGATCACGTTCGGCCCCGGCCAGGTCGTCCTGATGCGGAAGGATCCCCCGGTCGATGCGGATTACCTGCACGATACCCAGTTGCTGGGCCTGGCCCAGCGACAGGGTGCTCTGGTGGTCAACGATCCGCAGGGCCTGCGCGACTTCAACGAAAAGCTAGCCGCCCTGCTGTTCCCGCAATGCTGTCCGCCGATCCTGGTCAGCCGCGACGCCGCGGCGCTGAAGGCGTTCGTCGGCGAACACGGCGACGCCGTGCTGAAGCCGCTGGACGGGATGGGCGGGCGCTCGATCTTCCGCGCGCGCGCCGGCGAAGCCAACCTCAACGTGATCCTGGAGACGCTGACCGCGGGCGGGCGCCACCTGGCCATGGCGCAGCGCTACCTGCCGGAGATCGTCGGCGGCGACAAGCGCATCCTGCTGGTCGATGGCGAACCGGTGGACTACTGCCTGGCCCGCATCCCGCAAGGCGACGAGTTCCGCGGCAACCTGGCCGCTGGCGGACGCGGCGAAGGCCGCCCGCTGACCGAGCGCGACCGCTGGATCGCGTCCCAGGTAGGCCCGGAGATGCGCCGGCGCGGGATGCTGTTCGTCGGCCTGGACGTCATCGGCGACTGGCTGACCGAGGTCAACGTCACCAGCCCGACTTGCATCCGCGAACTCGATGCCCAGTTCGGCCTGAACATCGCCGGCCTCCTCTTCGACCGCATCGAGGCGGCGTTGGCGGGCGCATAGGCGCATGCGGGTCGAGGCTGCATCCATGTCGCCGGCACCGCCGGCCATCAGCGAGTCCTCCCGGCTCGGCGCCACCCTTGTCCTGTCGGTACTGGTGCACGCGATGCTGGTGCTTGGGATCGGATTCGCCACGGAGGATGCGGCGCCGATGGTGCCGACCCTGGACGTGATCCTTTCGCAGACCCGCACCGAACTGACGCCGGCCCAGGCCGATTTCCTCGCCCAAGCCAACAACCAAGGTGGCGGCGAGCATGACCGGAGCTCCCGCCCCACTGCGCCGCAGGCCGGTCCTCTGCCGCAACCGCAGGATGGCTTGGCACCCCGGCCGTTGCGCGCGCAGACCCCGGCGCCAAGCCCACCGCCGGATGCCCGGATCGTCGCATCCACCCGCGCCGACGCGACGGTCCCGGCGCCGCAACCCAGGCCCGAGGTGGCACCGGCACCATTGCCGCCCGGCCAGGAGAAGATCGCGCGCGACATCGAGATGGCGCGTCTGGCGGCGGAAATCCAGCTGCGCTCGCAGCAATACGCGAAGCGCCCGAAGCGCAAGTTCGTGTCCGCGAGCACCAAGGAGTACGCCTGGGCGCAATACCTGCGCGGCTGGGTCGACCGGGTCGAGCGGGTTGGCAACCTCAACTACCCGGATGAGGCACGCAGGCGGCGGATCGGAGGACTGGTGGTGATCAGCGTCGGCGTGCGCCGCGACGGCTCCGTCGAGAGCACCCGCATCATCCAGTCCAGCAACATCCCGATGCTGGACAACGCCGCGATCCGGATCGTGCAACTGTCCGCACCGTTCGAACCCCTGCCGAAGACGCGCGAGGACCCCGATGTCCTGCACGTGACCCGCACCTGGCAGTTCATGCCGGGCGGCGAACTCCTGGACCGCTAGCGGCGGCTCACAGGAACATGCAGTCGACCAGCGCGCGTTCCACCCCGATCAGCGCGGTCAGCGCCGGCTCCCAACCGGAATCCGGCCGCATCGCCAACGGCAGGAACACCTCGTCGCCCGTCGCGCCCGCGTTGCCCTGCAGGATCCCGAGGTTGCCGAGCACCACCTGGAAGGCTCCATCGCCCGCCTCCACCGCCAGTCGTCCCTTGGCCAGGCCGATTCGCTCCGCATCGCGGAACTCGACCCGGCTGATCGCGACCAGGCGCCCACCATCGGCATCCACGGACACGATGCCCGTGTGGCTATCCGGCCGGGCCAGGCAGACTTGCGCCTTGCGCACGATCTGCGCAGGCGTGCCGGGGATGGCGTAGAGCGTCCCCCGCGCGCGCAGCACCTGCCGGGCGTCGGCAGCAGCATCCAGCTCGATGGCATGCCCCAGGAATCGCACATCGTCGGCCCGGGCCGGTACGGTCGCCAGCAGCGCGAGCAGGATGCCGAGACGATAAGCCATGGGAGTCGCGTCCTTGGAATGCCCGCGCGCACGATATCGACCGGACATGACAGGCGCGCTGCACTGGATCACGGTCTGCGCAAGCGACACCGCGCGATCGTGGTCAGCGCGACGCTGCGTGCAGCGCCTCGCGCTCGGCGATGGTGAGCGCGACGTTGTCGCGCAGGTAGGCCGGCTCGATCCGCTCGGGGGCGACCGCTTCGCCACGTGCATGCAGGAGGGCGCCCAGGCGGGCGACATCGGCGGCATGCGGCAACGCCGCCGCATCGACCGAAACGAGCCGATCGCCCATCCGGCCCTGCAACACACCGTCGGCGGCCGCGAAGCCGGTGCCGACGCCGTGCCAGTGCGTGCCCGCAGGCAACGCGAACGCGGACGGCGCGACCACGATTTCCTCGCCCAAGGCCTCGATCCGCTCGCCCACGCGCCGGAAACCGGCGACGTAGACCTCGCCCATGCGCGCGTCGATCGCGGCGAGCACGTCGCCATCGCCCGGGGCGCGCAGCGCCAGCGCAGCAAGGGTGGAGACCGGCAGCAGCGGGCGATCGAGGCCCAGCGCGATGCCCTGCGCGATCGCGATGGCAAGGCGCACGCCGGTGAACGCCCCCGGCCCGCGCCCGACCGCGATCGCATCCAGCGCGCTGCGGGCGATGCCGGCGTCGGCCAGCAGCGCCTCGGCCCACGGCAGCGCCAGTTCGGCGTGGCGACGCGGCGCGACCTCGAAGCGCTCCAGTACCTCGCCATCGATGTAGACGGCCACCGAACAGGCTTCGGTCGCGGTCTCGAACGCGAGCAGCTTCATCCGGCGTCGTCGGCGGCCGGTTGCCACAGCTCGACCACCGCGCCCTCCGGATCCTGCACGTAGCCGAACTTGCCCTGCTCGGTCTCGTCGTAGCGGTCCAGCACGGTGCAGCCGGCGGCGCGCAGCTCGGCGAGCATCGCGTCGAGGTCGTCGACCCGGAAGTTCAGCATGTAGGGCTTGTCGCCGGGCTCGAAGTAGCGGGTGTCGGCGGCGAACGGCGACCACACGGTCAGCGCATCGGCGCCGGTGTCCGCGCGCTTCCACGGCAGCAGCGCCCCGGCCCAGCCGGGCGGGACCTCGAGCCCGAGGTGGCGGCCGTACCAATCGGCCAGCGCCTGCGGATCGTTGGCCTTGAAGAAGATCCCGCCGATGCCGTGCACGCGCGGCTTGTCGTTCATGGCTGCCCTCCCGCGGGCGCTGGTTCGTGGCCGGATTGTGCCGAAAAGAACGCCTGCACGTCGGCGACGTTGCGGGTGGTGGGCAGCGGCGGCAGCGAATCGAGGAACACGCGGCCGTAGGTCTTCTGGGTCAGGCGCGGGTCGCACAGGACCAGCACGCCGCGGTCGGTCTCGGTGCGGATCAGGCGGCCGGCGCCCTGCTTGAGCGCGATCACCGCCTGCGGCAGTTGCTCGTCGCGGAACGGGTTGCCGCCGGCACGGCGGATCGCGTCCAGCCGCGCCTCGAACACCGGGTCGTCGGGCGCCGCGAACGGCAGCTTGTCGATGACGACCACCGACAGCGCATCGCCGGCGACGTCCACGCCTTCGCGGAAGCTCGCGGTGCCCAGCAACACGCCGTTGCCGGATTCGCGGAAGCGCTGCAGCAGCACGTGGCGGGGCTCGGTGCCCTGCACGAACAGCGGCCACGGGCCGTCGCGCATCGCCTCCGCGGCCTCGCGCAGG
>JAFLEC010000181.1 GCA_017302095.1 Lysobacterales bacterium
GAGGTGTCGCTCGCGCAAGGGCGCGTAGTCGACGTCGCGGCCGGCCACGCGCGCCATGCCAGGGTCGAGGCCGCGATCCACGACCAGCACCCGGGGCGGCGGCGACGCGGCTTCGGCCAGCGCGGCATCGACCAGCGGCTTGTACGGAATCACCTTGCCGCCGCGCATGCCAGCGTCGGCGCAGACCAGCAGTTTCGGCTCGGCATCGTCGATCCGCAGCGCGAGGTTGTGCGCCGCGAACCCGCCGAACACCACCGAGTGGACCGCGCCGATGCGCGCGCAGGCCAGCATCGCGAACACCGCCTCGGCGATGTTGGGCATGTAGATCACGACGCGGTCGCCACGCCCGACGCCCAGCTCGCGCAGGCTGGCGGCGAAGGCGTTCACTTCGCGATGCAGTTCGCGGTAGGGGATTTCCCGGGTGACGCCGGTCTCGCTGGAGATCGCCACCAGCGCCAGCTGTTCGCCGCGTTCGGCGAGGTGGCGGTCAACCGCGTTGAAGCATAGGTTGGTCTCGCCGCCGGCGAACCACTTGCGGAACGGCGGGTTGTCGTCGTCCAGGATCCGTTGCGGCGGCACGTGCCAATGGATGGCCTTGGCCTGCTCGGCCCAGAAGCCTTCCGGATCCTCCAGCGACCAGCGGTGGAATTCCTCGTAGCGCATCGCACGGCCTCCCAAGCGTCGCCGACTAGGCTAACGCCCGCGGCGGCGGCGCACCTTCAGACCTTCGTCGTAACCTGCGAACCCCGGAAACGATGACGCCGGCACGGGGCCGGCGTCGCTGCGTTGCGGATGGCGCGTTCGGGTCAGAGCAGGTGGGCGACGCCCGCGCGCTCTTCCTCCAGCTCGGCCAGGGTCTTGTCCATGGCGGCGCGACTGAAGTCGTCGACCGGCAGGCCTTCGATGCGGGTGTATTCGCCATTCGCGCAGGTCACCGGCACGCCGTACATCACGCCTTTCGGGATGCCGTAGCTGCCGTCGGACGGCACGCCCATGGTCACCCACTTGCCGTCGGTGCCCAGCGCCCAATCGCGCATGTGGTCGATCGCGGCATTGGCCGCCGACGCCGCCGAGGACAGGCCGCGGGCCTCGATGATCGCGGCGCCGCGCTTGCCGACGGTCGGGATGAAGGTGTTGGCGTTCCAGTCGGCGTCGCCGATCCTGTCCTTCAGCGACTCGCCGCCGACGGTGGCGAAGCGGTAGTCGGGGTACATGGTCGGGCTGTGGTTGCCCCACACGACCAGCTTCTCGATGTCGGCGACGGCCACGCCGGCCTTGTTGGCCAGCTGCGACAGCGCGCGGTTGTGGTCCAGGCGCAGCATCGCGGTGAAGTTCTTCGCCGGCAGGTCGGGCGCGGACTTCATCGCGATGTAGGCATTGGTGTTCGCCGGGTTGCCGACCACCAGCACCTTGACGTTGCGGCTGGCGACCTTGTTCAGCGCCGCGCCCTGGGCGGTGAAGATCTTGGCGTTCTCCAGCAGCAGGTCCTTGCGCTCCATGCCCGGGCCGCGCGGGCGTGCGCCCACCAGCAGGGCGTAGTCGGCGTCCTTGAACGCGACTTCCGGATCGTCGGTGCCGACCATGCCGGCCAGCAGCGGGAACGCGCAGTCCTCCAGTTCCATCATCACGCCGCGCAGCGCGGCCTGGGCCTTGTCCAGCGGCAGTTCGAGCATCTGCAGGATGACCGGCTGGTCCTTGCCGAGCATCTCGCCGGAGGCGATGCGGAACAGCAGGGCGTAACCGATCTGGCCGGCGGCACCGGTGACCGCGACACGGACGGGGGCTTTCATGGGGGCGACTCCTGGGGTGTGGAGGCGCGGCACGCGTCCGCGCCGGCGGAATGGGTCAGGACAACTCGGCGAAGAATTCCCGGAAGCGGGCCAGGCCGGGGGCCAGCTGCGCGGTCGGGCAGGTGTAGCTGATGCGCAGCGCGCGCGGCTCGCCGAACGCCGAGCCCGGCACGCAGGCCACGCCCTTGCTCTCCAGCAGCGCGTTGCACAGGTCGACGTCGTTGGCGATGACCTTGCCGGCGTGGGATTTGCCGAAGTAGGCGCTGACGTCGGGGAACACGTAGAACGCACCCTGCGGCTTCGGGCAGACCAGGCCCGGGATCGCGTCCATCGCCGCCATCACCTGGTCGCGCTTGGCCTGGAACTCGGCGCACTTGGCGGTCGGCACGTCCTGCGGGCCGTCCAGCGCGGCGATCGCCGCGGCGGTGACGATCTCGGGGATGTTGGTGATGTGGTTGGAGTTCATCGTGGTGACCGCCGAGGCCACCGCCTCGGGGCCGGCCAGGAAGCCCACGCGCCAGCCCGGCATGCCGTAGGTCTTGGACAGCGAGTCGATGAAGATCACGCGGTCGCGCAGTTCCGGGCGGCTCTGCACGAAATTGCGGTAACCGATGCCGTCGAAGACCATCCGGTTGTAGATGTCGTCGGTGATGATCCAGGTATCCGGATGCTTGGCGACGACGTCGGCCAGCGCGTCGATCTCGGCGGCGGTATAGGCCATGCCGGTCGGGTTGTTCGGGTTATTGAACAGGAACACCTTGGGCTTGCGCGCCAGCGCGGCATCGAGCTGCGCGGGGGTGAGCTTGTAGTCCTGCTCGGGCGGGCACGGCAGCAGGTCGACCTTGGCGCCGACGATCTCCGCGATGTCCATGTAGCTGGTCCAGTACGGCACCGCGAAGGCGATGGTGTCGCCCTCGTCCAGCAGCGCCTCGGCCAGGTTGTAGATCACGTGCTTGGCGCCGATGCCGGTGGCGCAGTTGACGCGGCCGTAGCCGGTCAGCCCGATCTTCGCCATGTGCGCGATGAAGGCGTCGAGCAGCAGGTCGCTGCCGCGGTTGCTGCCGTACTGGCCGCTGTCCTTCGCCAGCGCCTCGCGGGCGGCGGCGTAGACGTGGTCGCCCGGCAGGAAGTTGGGGACGCCGATCGAGAAGCTGATGATGTCACGGCCTTCGGCCTTCAGGCGCTTGGCCTTTTCGGCGACGGCCATGATGGCGCTGGGCTTGGCGCGACCGATGCGCCGGGCGAGTTGAGGCATCGTGGGGAACCTCGGGACGGGCCGCGCAGGCGCGGCGGAGACGTGGGAAACAGCCCCGCGATGTTACCACAGGGCAGCCACGCGACCGCCCTGCGACCTTGGTCGAAACGCAGGGCCGGCGCGGTTTTCGGCGGTTCGGAACGGGCCGCCGGCGCGCATGGCGCCGGCGACGGCCAGTGCGGGCGCGGGGCCGCGATCAGGCGGCGAGGATGCGGTTCCACTCGGCGACGCGGTCGGCCTTGGCGGCCAGCACCGCATCGGCGTCGCCCTCGATCTTCACCGACTTGATCAGGTCGCCCTGGCGGACTGCGTCGACCACGTCCATGCCCTCGACGACCTTGCCGAACACCGTGTGCTTGCCGTCCAGCCAGCCGCAGGGCACGTGGGTGATGAAGAACTGGCTGCCGTTGGTGTTCGGGCCGGCGTTCGCCATCGACAGCACCCCGCGCTCGTGGCGCAGGCCGTTGTTGGCCTCGTCCTCGAAGCGATACCCGGGGCCGCCGCGGCCGGAGCCCTCGGGGCAACCGCCCTGGACCATGAAGTCGGCGATCACGCGATGGAAGTTCAGGCCATCGTAGAAGCCGCGCTTGGCGAGGTTCACGAAGTTGGCGACGGTGAGCGGCGCCTTGTCGGCGGCCAGCTCGATGCGGATCGGGCCGCGGTCGGTGTCGAAATGGGCAATCAGGGACATGGGAGGCTCCGTCCGGAATCGGGGCGCGCACGGTAACACGCCCCGCCGACCGGGCCGCCTAGAGCCCCTCGTCCGCGGCCTGTCCGGGATGGAAGGTCGTGTACACCAGCACCGGGATCGGGAGGTCGCCGAGGTATTCGTCCACCAGCGGGCGGACGTCATCCCATTCCAGCCCGCCAACGCCGGTGGCGATCCGCGGCAACGCCAGGCTGGCGAAGCCCTCCCGCTCGACCTCGTGGCGGAGCGCCTTCAGCGCATGGCGCACGTTGGCCAGGCTGGCCTTGCCGGGCTTGCCACCGTGATGGCCCTCGGCCGGCTCCTGGGTGAACAGGTTGACCACCCGCTGGCCGTCGGCGCCGGTCCAGGTCCAGAGGCTGCCGGGCTTGGGATGGGTCGACTGGCAGTAATGCCGGAAATCCTTGTACAGCGCCGGTGCGTGCTCGCGCAGGGACAGCGCGAGGCCGGTGTGGAAGTCGTCGTTCGGGGCCACGCCGTGGGCGATCGCCCGGGCCTTGCTCGACAGGATGTCGCCACTCACTTCGCGGATCATGCGGGGTCTCCGTCTGGGATTGCAGCCAGTCTCCGCCGCCCCCCGCCGGCCCGCATTGAGGCAAATCAACGCCCCGGCAGGCTATACTCCTCGTTTCCCCAACCGCCATCTGGCCGCCCCCACGCGCGCGGCCCCTTCCGCATGTCCGCATCCAATTCCATCGAACGCCTCCGCAACATCGCCATCGTCGCCCACGTCGACCACGGCAAGACCACCCTCGTGGACTGCCTGCTCAAGCAGTCGGGCACCCTGTCCGAACGCACCGTGCTGGCCGAGCGGGTGATGGACAGCAACGACCAGGAAAAGGAGCGCGGCATCACCATCCTGGCCAAGAACACCGCCATCA
>JAFLEC010000182.1 GCA_017302095.1 Lysobacterales bacterium
AGGCGCCCGGCGAGCGCGCTGCGATGGCCGAAGGCCGCAAGCGCGGCCGCCACGTTCGCCTCCGCGCCGCCGACGTGGACCGCCAGCCGCGGTTGCTGCAGCAGCAGCTCGTGGCCGGGTGCCGACAGCCGCAGCAGCACTTCGCCGAAACACAACACATTCCCCGTCATCGCCTGCTCCCGTTTTCGCCACGTTACCGGTCGTTGCGCACCGCAGCATGCCTTGTCGCCCGGCTTTTGCTACGGTTTTGACCAGCGGTGTCATTTTGCCGCAGGGGAAGCTAAGCAGGTGCGTTGAAATCGTCAACATCGCGCCCGAACAACCAGGTGCATCACGGGAGGGGTTCCAGATGCGACAGGCGACATCGAAGAAAAAGACACCGGTTACCATCCTGGCTGCATCCATCGCGATCGCGTTGCAGGTGGCGTCCGCGGGCGCGCAGGCACAGCAGGCCACTCCGCCTGCGGAGGCGCCGCAGGGCCAGGACAAGGTGACCGAGCTGGACAAGGTGCAGGTGGTCGGCACCTACCGCGCCAGCGTCGAGAAGGCGCTCGACATCAAGCGCAGCGAGAAGGGCGTGGTCGACGCGGTGGTGGCCGAGGACATCGGCAAGTTCCCCGACCTCAATCTCGCGGAATCGCTGCAGCGCATCCCGGGCGTGGTCATCACCCGCGACGCCGGCGAGGGCCGCAACATCTCGGTCCGCGGCCTCGGTCCGGACTTCACCCGGGTGCGCCTCAACGGCCTCGAGGCGTTGAGCTCGGTCGGCAGCAGCGACGGCCAGGGCGGCACCAACCGCGGCCGCAGCTTCGACTTCAACGTGTTCGCTTCCGACCTGTTCTCGCAGCTGATCGTGCGCAAGACCGCGTCGGCCGACGTCGACGAAGGCTCGCTGGGCGCGACGGTCGACCTGCGCACCGCGCGTCCCTTCGACTACGAGGGCTTCACCGCGGCGGCCAACCTGCAGGGCAGCTTCAACGCCGCCGCCGATGCCACCAGCCCGCGTTTCGCCGGCCTGGTGGCCAACAGCTGGGCCGACGGCAAGGTCGGGGCGCTGGTGTCGCTGGCCTACAGCGAACGCCAGACCCTCGACGAAGGCACCGGGACGGTGCGATGGGCTGGCGGCACCACCAACGGCGGCTTCAGCGCGAGCTCCCCGTACACGCCAGCGCTTGCCGCCGACGTGTATGCGCCGCGCTTCCCGCGCTACACCCTGATGGAGCATGACCAGAAGCGCCTCGGCGTGACCGCGTCGCTGCAGTTCAAGCCGTCGCCGGACACGAGCTTCAGCCTGGACGCGCTGTATTCGAAGATCGATGCCGAACGCGACGAGAAGTACATCGAGGCGAATGGCCTGAGCAAGAGCTCGGCCGACGGCAAGCGCCAGATCCTGGTGCGCGACGGCGTGGTCGAGAACGGCGCGCTGGTCTACGGCCTGTTCGACAACGTCGACATCCGCGCCGAGAACCGCCATGACGAGTGGACCACCAAGTTCACCCAGCTCAGCCTGGACGGCGAGCACCGCTTCAGCGACACCTTCCGGCTCACCGGCAAGGTCGGTACCTCGAAGTCCGACCACGACAACCCGGTGCAGGCGACGGTGATGATGGACAAGCTGGACGTCGACAACTACAGCTACGACTACCGCGACGATCCCAACCTGCCCAAGTTCGACTACGGCTTCGACCCCACCAACCCGGCGGGCTTCGACTTCTCGGTGGTGCGCCTGCGCGAGAACTACGTCACCAACACCTTCGACACCGGCCAGCTCGACTTCGAATGGACGCTGGGCCCCGCGTTCACCCTGCGCGGCGGCATGCAGGCCAAGAACTACGGCTTCGAGTCGAGCGAGCGGCGACGTACCGCCACCGAAACGATCGTCCCGACTTTCGCCGACGGCACCAAGCACATGCCGGCGGACATGACCATGCTCGCCAGCCTCAGCGGCCTGAAGGGCGCACCGGGGACCTGGGTGGTGCCCGACTTCGCGAAGATCGCCGACCTGTTCGGGATCCTCAGCGACAGCGGCACCTTCGCGCTGTCGAACTACGCGCCCAGCGACCGCAGCGTCACCGAGCACGATCGCAACATGTACCTGATGGGCGAGTTCGGCTTCGACGTCGGCTCGATCCCGGTGTCTGGCAACGTCGGCGTGCGCTACGGCAGGACCAAGCAGACCTCGTCCGGCATCGCCACCGCCAGCGGCACGCCGACGCCGATCACGGTGACGCGCGAGTACAGCGACACCCTGCCGTCGCTGAACCTGGTCGCCGAGGTCACCGACGATTTCCTGATCCGCTTCGGCGCCGCCAAGGTCATGGCGCGGCCGGGCCTGGGCAGCCTCACCCCGGGCGTCACCGTGAGCGTCAGCGGCAGCGCGCGCACCGTCAGCGGCGGCAACCCGCTGCTCGACCCGATCCGCGCCAAGACCGCCGACCTCAGCTTCGAGTGGTACTTCGACGAGGGGGCGATGGTTGGCCTCGGCCTGTTCTACAAGGACATCGAGAGCTTCATCCAGAACACCCGCGAGACCATGGTCTACGCCGACAGCGGATTGCCGGCGAGCCTGCTCGACGGCACCACTGCGACCGTGGACGACGAGTTCGTGTTCACCGTGCCGATCAACACCCCGGGCGGCGACCTCAGCGGGTTCGAATTCAACTACGTGCAGCCGTTCACCTTCCTGCCGGGCTTCTGGAGCGACTTCGGCCTGCAGTTCAACTACACCTACGTCGATTCCCAGATCCAATACCTGCTGTCGAACGGCACGCCGGCGCAGAAGGAGGACCTGACCGGGCTCTCGAAGACGGCATGGAACGCCACGCTGTTCTACGAGGGCGCCCGTTTCTCCGGGCGCATCTCGGCGACCAACCGCGCCGACTACCTGATCCAGGTGCCGGGCACCGAAGTCGGCTTCAACAGCGCGGTGAACGGCGTCCATGGGCAGAGCGGGACGACCATCCTCGACGCCTCGCTGCGCTACAAGCTCAACGACCACTTCGAGCTGACCCTGGAAGGCAGCAACCTGACCAACGAGGCGCAGGAATCGTGGGTCGCGAACCCGAGCGTGCAACTGCCGCTCGAGTACAGCAAGACCGGCCGGCAATACCTGTTCGGCGTTCGCTACAAGTTCTGATGCGGTGGTGACCAGCCGCGTCGCGGGTCCCCTCCCGCGGCGCGGTTCTTTTTTGCCGCGCTAGAACGTGCCGCGCTGCACGAACGGCACCCGTGCGTACAGGCGGCGTTCGCCGCCGCGCGGGTCGTCATGAAGGACCGGGCGGGCCCCGAACACCATCGTCTCGCGCCGTTCGAGCCGGTACGGCTCCCAGCCTGCGGTGGCGCCGGTGCGGGGGTCGCCGGTGCGCGCGAAGGCGAGCAGGGCATCGGCCATCGCGCCGGCCACCGCCCGCGCCTCCGCCGAGGTGCCGGTACGCGCGCCCGGTCGTGCGACGTTGTCGAACACCAGCGCGATGTCGAGGGTATGGAAGGCGCGATGGCGGCCCTCGGGATCGACGTCGCGCGGATACCAGTCGAGCTGGTAGGCCCAGGTGTTGTCGCGCCCATCGACGGCGCGCGCCTGCAGTTCCTCGATCGCGCCGCGCCACGAGCGCCCCGCGGTGGTCGCCGCGAACAGCACTTCGCTCGGCGTGTACGACGGGTACAGCCGCCGGTATTCGGCGATGACGGTGCCGGGATCGAGGTCGACGAACTGCTGCGCGCGCAACCTGGCGGGCAACTGCGTCCAGTCCAGCGTGAAATTCGCCGGGTCGTTGCCGAGGAACGCGCGGGTCTCGTCGCGGGTATTGCCGATCACCATCGGGATCGCGGCCGATTGCGGCGGCGCGTCCGGCCAGAACGGATGCCGCGGCAAGGTGTCGCCATCCAGCACCGGCCCGAGGTAAAGCGCGGTGTCTTCCTGTCGCGACGGGTCGCGTACGCGCAGGCCTTCGACCATTGCGGCCGGCGGCAACCGCAGCAGGCCTTCGATGTCGCCGGGCTGCACGCCGACGGCGTCAAGCAAGATGCGCGCGCGGCCGTCGGCGGCGAGCGGCCCCGCGGCCGTCACCTGCTGTCCGCTCATCGTCCACGCACGCTGGAACAGGCCGGCTGCGGCGGGCATCGCCATCAGGGTGGCGATCTTGGCGCCGCCGCCGGACTGGCCGAACACGGTGATGTTGCCGGGGTCGCCGCCGAACTCGCGCGCGTGCGCGCGGATCCACTGCAGCGCCTGCACCAGGTCGAGCTGGCCGACGTTACCCGAGGCGCGGTACGCCGCGCCTGCGATGTCGCCGAGGAAGAGGTAGCCGAATGCGTTGAGCCGGTGGTTGACCGTCGCGACCACCACGTCGCCGCGCTGGCACAGGCGGGTGCCGTCGTACAGCGGATCGCTGCCCGAACCGCTCCCGTAGGCCCCGCCGTGGAGGTAGACCAGGATCGGCCTGTGGCCGCCATCGCGGAGCGCCGGCGTCCACAGGTTGAGGAACAGGCAGTCCTCGCTGCCGGGGCCGTCGGCACCGGCCTGCGGCGCGGACGTACCGAACTCGAAGGCGTCGCGGATGCCGCGCCACGGCGCTTCCGGCAGCGCCGGCCGGAACCGCACTGGCGCG
>JAFLEC010000183.1 GCA_017302095.1 Lysobacterales bacterium
AGTCGACCTCGTCCACGATCGCGTAGTGCAGGCCGCGCTGGTAGCGGTCTTCCTTGGCCAGCGCCATGTTGTCGCGCAGGTAGTCGAAGCCGAATTCGTTGTTGGTGCCGTAGGTGATGTCGGCGCCATAGGCGGCGTGCTTGTCGGAATGCGGCATGCCCGGGTAGACCACGCCGGTGCTCAGGCCCAGCCAGCCGTACAGCTTGCCCATCTGGGCGGCGTCGCGGCGGGCGAGGTAGTCGTTGACGGTGACGACGTGGACGCCCTTGCCTTCCAGCGCGTTGAGGTAGACCGCCAGCGTCGCGGTGAGGGTCTTGCCCTCGCCGGTGCGCATCTCGGCGATCTTGCCGGTGTGCAGGACCATGCCGCCGATCAGCTGGACATCGAAGTGGCGCATGCCGAACACGCGGACGCTGGCTTCGCGGCAGACCGCGAAGGCCTCCGGCAGCAGCTTGTCGAGGGTCTCGCCCTTGGCGATGCGGCCCTTGAATTCCCCAGTCTTGGCCTGCAGCGCCTCGTCGGACAGCGCCTGCATCTGCGGCTCGAGGGCGTTGATCTTCTTGACGATGCCGCCGAGTTGCTTGAGCAGGCGTTCGTTGCGGCTACCGAAAAGGCCGGTGAGCAGGGAATTCAGCATGGGTCGGGGTTCTCTGGGGGATGCACGCAGGGCGCGGCATCGGGCACATGACAACGATGATTCGCCCACAAAAAACAGGCGCCGGGCGCCCGTTCGAGGGTCGTTAGTGTAGCTGGAGGCGGCCTGCGGCGTTCGCAAGCCCCTGCGCGTTGTCAGCCGCGGGTCGGCCCGTGGCGCGCGAGCGCGTCGTTGTGGCCCAGGAACTTGCGGGGATTGACCACCACGCCGTCCTGCCAAACCTCGAAGTGCACGTGGGCACCGGTGGAGCGGCCGGTGGAGCCGGCCTTGGCGATCTCCTGGCCGGCACGGACCAGGTCGCCGACCTGGCGTTCCAGCCTGGAGTTGTGCGCATAGCGCGTCACGTAGCCGTTGCCGTGGTCGACCTCGACCACGTTGCCGTAGCCCGAGCGCACGCCGGCATAGCTGACCACGCCATCGGCCACCGCCAGCACCGGATCGCCGACGTCGGCCTCGAAGTCGATGCCCTTGTGGAACTGGCGGCCACCGCCGAACGGATCGGCACGGCCGCCGAAGCCCGAGGTGATGTAGCTGTTGGCGATCGGATCGCGCGAGGGCAGCGCGTTGCGGTCCAGCTGGCGGTTGAACAGCAGCTGCTCCAGCACCGACAGCTGGGTGTCGGCCACCCGGTATTGGCCTTCCAGCGCGGCCAGGCGCTGGCGCAGTTCGGTCGGCGGCATGTCGCTGGCGCGCCCGGCGCCACCCTGCCCGACCGGCTTGTCGAAGTCGAACTCGCCGTCCTGCAGCTGGCCGGCCTGGGTCAGGCGCGCACCGAGGGCGTTCAGGCGGTTGGCCTGCGCCTGCAACTCGGCGAGGCGTGCGGCGAGCGCATTGACCTCGCGCTGGGCATCGCGGCGCACGCGCTCGACCTCGGCCTTGCGCTCGGTCTCGGTGGCCTGCATCGCCTCCAGCTGGACCATCCCGACCGCGCTGCGCGCGCCGACGCCAAGCAGCGAGCCCAGCGCCAGCAGCACGCCGGCCGCGGCCAGCGGCCGCCGCATCGCCTCGAAACGCATGCGCTGGACGAGCGCGCCCATGCGGCGGCGGGTATCGTGGTGCCTGGTGTTTTCGGTCATGCCCATGCCTCGTTCGCGGTCCACCCCTCCCGACGGAAAGGCCGGGTCCCCTGCCGGTCCGCGCGCGGCGCTGGATGCGCTGCTGGCGGACGACGCCGGGAACCCGGTGCGCCGTGCCTTGTGGCTCGACGCGCTGGACCAGCTGTTTCGACCCCACCTGCCGCCGGGCATGGCCGCGCATGCGCGGCTGGCCAATGTCCGTGGCGACAGGCTCGTGTTCGTCGTCGATGCGCCGGTCTGGCATGCCAAGTTGCGGCTTGCCGGACCCGGATTGCTCGACGTCGCCCGGTCCCTCGGGCTCGAAGTGGCGGGCGTGACCGTCAGGACCAACCTGCAGCCGCTGCGGCCCTCGCTACCGGCCGCACGCCCAGCGCCTTCGATCCGGGGCAGGTCCCAACCGCAGTTGGAAGCCGCCCTGGCCTTGCTGCGGTCGGAAGCGCCGGAAGACGCCGTGGGGGACCGCCGGGCCGCGGCTCGAAGGGCACGGAAAGCGCCCCCCGAAACGGCCAGCGGGGCATCCTAGCTTCACAAGTCCGTGATTTTGTTAAATAAACCGTAATGCGGACCCTGAATGCGTGCGCCGGTTCACGTCCCGGCGACGCGGTCCGCCTGGTTCAGCTTGCGGCGAGCGCGGCGCCGTAGGCGACCGGGGCCGGTGCCACCGGGTCGGTGAAGGTCACTTCGTCCCAGGCCTCGACGTCGGCGAGCAGGGCGCGGACCAGGGTGTTGTTCAGGGCATGGCCGGACTTGTAGCCCTCGTACGCGCCGATGATCGGGCGGCCGGCGAGGTAGAGGTCGCCCACCGCGTCCAGGATCTTGTGGCGGACGAATTCGTCGGCGTAGCGCAGGCCGTCCTCGTTGAGGACGCGGAACTCGTCGAGCACGATCGCGTTGTCCATCGACCCGCCCAGGCCGAGGTTGCGCTCGCGCATGTACTCGAGGTCGCGCATGAAGCCGAAGGTGCGGGCGCGGCTGACTTCGCGGATGTAGGCATCGGTGGTGAAGTCGACCTCGGCCCGCGACAGCGCGTCCGGGATGGCCGGGTGGTCGAAGCGCACCGTGAAGCCGATGCGGAAGCCGTCGTGCGGGGTGAAGCGGGCGAACTTGTCGCCATCGCGCACCTCGACCGGCCGGCGGATCCGGATGAAGCGCTTGGCCGCGGCCTGTTCGGCGATCCCGGCGGACTGCAGCAGGAACACGAACGGGCCGGCGGAGCCGTCCATGATCGGGACTTCCGGCGCGGTCAACTCGATGTAGGCATTGTCGATGCCCAGGCCGGCGAGTGCCGACAGCAGGTGCTCGACCGTCTGCACCTTGGCCGGGCCACGGGACAGGCCGGTGCACAGGGTGGTCTCGCTGACCAGGGACGCATCGGCGGGGATGTCGACGACCGGTTCGAGGTCGGTGCGCCGGAACACGATGCCGGTGTCGACCGGGGCCGGGCGCAAGGTCAGGAACACCTTTTCGCCGCTGTGCAGGCCCACGCCGGTGGCGCGGATCACGGTCTTGAGAGTGCGTTGGCGCAGCATCGGCGGAGGGTAGCACGCAGGACGCTGAACCTGAACGGAAAGACCGCTCTGTTCCACGTCTGCAACGGGGATGGAAAAGGCCGGTCGGCAGGGGCCGACCGACCGGAAAGACGCGACGGGCGGGCGACCCGTTGCGCGAAGGGACACGGCTGGCTCCCTCCCTTCCACCGCAGCGGAAGGGAGGTGTGTGCTTGGATCAATCCGCCTGGCGGCGGAGGAAGGCCGGGATGTCCAGGTAGTCGTCCTTCGGCAGCTCGGCGACCGCGGGCGCGGACTCCACGCCACGGCGCAGGCTGCCGGCGATGCCGACCGACGGATTCGGCACGAACGGATCGGCGACCTCGTCGATCATCAGGCCGGTGGTGCCGTCGCGCTTGCCCTGGGTGTTGATCAGCTGGACCTGCGGGCGGCGCGGGGCGTCGTAGCCGGTCTCGAAGCGGGCCTCGGTGCGGTCGCGGCCGGCGGTGGCGCGGCCGGTGGCGCGGTTGAGGCCGGTGGCGACCACGGTCACGCGGACCTCGTCCTGCATGTCCGGGTCGAGCACGGTGCCGATCACCACGGTGGCGTCCTCGGAGGCGAACTGCTCGACCGTGCGGCCGACCTCGTCGAACTCGGCCATGGTGAAGTCCGGGCCGGCGGTGATGTTGACCAGGATGCCGTTGGCGCCGGTCAGGTTGACGTCGTCCAGCAGCGGGTTCTGGATCGCGGACTCGGCGGCGGCCTGCGCGCGGTCGTCGCCGCGGGCGCTGCCGGTGCCCATCATCGCCAGGCCCATTTCGGACATCACGGTGCGCACGTCGGCGAAGTCGACGTTGATCAGGCCGGGGCGCACGATCAGGTCGGCGATGCCCTGCACGGCGCCGAGCAGCACGTCGTTGGCGGCGCGGAAGGCTTGGATCATGGTCGCGTTGCGGCCGAGGACGGTGATCAGCTTCTCGTTGGGGATGGTGATCAGCGAATCGCAATGCTGGCTCAGTTCCTCGATGCCCTTCAGCGCCACCTGCATGCGGCGGCGGCCTTCGAACGGGAACGGCTTGGTGACCACGGCGACGGTCAGGATGCCCATCTCCTTGGCGACCTGCGCGACGACCGGCGCCGCGCCGGTGCCGGTGCCGCCGCCCATGCCGGCGGTGATGAACACCATGTCCGCGCCGGTCAGCGCGTCGATGATGGTGTCGCGGTCCTCCAGCGCGGCCTGGCGGCCGACTTCCGGGTTGGCGCCCGCGCCGAGGCCCTTGGTGACGTTGCCGCCGAGCTGCAGCTGCAGCTTCGCGCCGCAGTTCTTGATCGCCTGCGCGTCGGTGTTGGCGGTGATGAACTCCACGCCGTCCACGCTGCTGTTGACCA
>JAFLEC010000184.1 GCA_017302095.1 Lysobacterales bacterium
GGCCCCCGCCGCCGCCAGCACGGCCAGCAGGAAGCCGGGCGCGCGCGGCGCCCAGCGGCGCAGTGCCGCGATCAGCGCCACGCTGCCTGCGGACATCCCCAGCGCCCAGGGATCGGTGTCGCCGAGGTGGGCCGCGAGGGTCCGCAGCTTCGGCAGGAATTCGGCCGGCACCTGCGCCACGTCCAGCCCGAGCGCGTCCTTCAGCTGGCTGGTCGCGATGATCACCGCGATGCCGCTGGTGAAGCCGGTGACCAGCGGCTGCGGCAGGAACCGCATCAGCGTCCCGGTCTTCAGCAGGCCGGCGACGACCAGCATCACGCCCGCCATCAGCGTGGCGACCACCAGCCCGTCGTAGCCGTGGGTGGCGATCACCGTGTAGACCACCGGGATGAACGCGCCGGTGGGGCCGCCGATCTGGAAGCGCGAACCGCCCAGCGCGGAGATCAGGAAGCCGGCGACCACCGCGGTGACCAGCCCCTTGTCGGGCGTGGTCCCGGAGGCGATCGCCAGCGCCATCGCCAGCGGCAGCGCGACGATCGCGACCGTCAGCCCGGCCATCGCATCGTGGCGGAAGTCGGGCAGGCGGTACCCCTGCCGCAACACGGTCCACGCCTTGGGCGCGAAGGGCGCCTGCCGCGAGGCGTTCATCGCGGGTCCTTCAGCCGCACGCCCCGGCCGCGGCCCTGGCTGGGCTGGTCGTTGCCGATCAGCTCGACGCCGGCGGCGTCCAGCGCCGCCACGATCTTGGCGAGGGTGGAGACCACGCCGCGAACGTGTTCGTCGCGGCTGGCTTCCATGCGCTGGATGGTCGGCAGCGAGACCCCGGCGAGCGCGGCCAGGGTGCGCTGGTCGAGTCCGAGCAGGGCGCGCGCGGCGCGCAATTGGGCGGCGGAAATCATGCCGCCATTGCAGCACTCCAACGATCGACAGGCAAGCTCAGGACATGCCTGTTGATTCTTAAAACATCATATTGCGCTCACAGCACCTCGGAGGCGTAGTCCGCCAGCCGCGAGCGTTCGCCGCGCCGCAGGGTGATGTGCGCGCTGTGCGCCCACGACTTGAAGCGGTCGACGGCGTAGGTCAGGCCGGAGGTGGTCTCGGTGAGGTAGGGCGTGTCGATCTGCTCGACGTTGCCCAGGCACACGATCTTGGTCCCCGGGCCGGCGCGGGTGACCAGGGTCTTCATCTGCTTCGGCGTGAGGTTCTGCGCTTCGTCCAGGATCAGGTAGCGCGACAGGAAGGTGCGCCCGCGCATGAAGTTCATCGAGCGGATCTTGATCCGCGACGCCAGCAGGTCGTTGGTCGCCGCGCGGCCCCAGGCGCCGCCGTCCTGGTTGTGGGTCAGCACTTCCAGGTTGTCGGTCAGCGCGCCCATCCACGGCGTCATCTTTTCCTCCTCGGTGCCGGGCAGGAAGCCGATGTCCTCGCCGACGCTGACCGTGGCACGGGTCATGATGATCTCGCGGTAGCGTTGCGCATCCATCGTCTGCGCCAGCCCGGCGGCGAGCGCCAGCAACGTCTTGCCGGTGCCGGCGGTGCCGAGCAGGGTGACGAAGTCGATCTCCGGGTCCATCAGCGCATTCAGCGCGAAGTTCTGCTCGCGGTTGCGCGCGGTGATCCCCCACACCGCATGCGAGGCATGCCGGAAGTCGTCGACGATCTGCAGCACGACGCGGTCGTCGCCGACCCGCGCCACCTTCATCTCCGCGTCCTCGTCGCCCGGCAGGAACACGAACTGGTTCGGATACCAGTCGTCGTCCTCGCCGCGCGCGATTTCGTAGTACGTGCGGCCCTTGTCGGTCCACGACTTCAGGTCCTTGCCGTGCCGCGACCAGAAGTCCTCGGGCAGCGCGGTCGCGCCGGTGTAGAGCAGGCTGAAGTCGTCCAGCGCGCGGTCGTTCTCGTAGTCCTCGCTGACGATGCCGGCGATCGAGGCCTTGATCCGCAGGTTGATGTCCTTCGACACGAACACCACCGGCGCGCCCGGATCGGATTCCTTCAGCGCGAGGATCGCGCCGAGGATGTTGTTGTCCGGGATCACCGTGCCGAAGCGCTTGCCGGCATCGAAGTCGGCGGTCTGGAACAGGAGGCGGCCGGCGCTGGCCGCGCCACGCAGTTGCAGGCCTTGCGGACGCACCAGCGCGATGCCGCCATGGACGTCGCTGCTGCCGTGTGCCTCGATCAGTTCGTTGAGGAAACGACTGACCTGGCGCGCATTGCGGCTGGCCTCGCTGGTGCCCTTCTTGCCGTTGTCCAGCTCCTCCATCACCTGCATCGGCAGGTACACATCGTGTTCCTCGAACTTGAACAGCGCGGTGGGGTCGTGCATCAGCACGTTGGTGTCGAGGACGTAGATGCGCTTGCTCCGGGTCATTCGGTTTTCCCTTCGGTCGGACAGCAGCGAGCCGCCACGGCCCGCGGGGCGGGGTGGCGGGATGGTCTTGGAACGGATGGGGTCACTGGCCGGGTTCGGCCTTCAGGGCGTCGAGCACGGCCTGCGCATGGCCGGGGACCTTCACGGGTTGCCACTTGTGGCGGACCACGCCGGCGGGATCGACCAGGAAGGTGCTGCGCACGATGCCCAGGTACTCGCGGCCGTACAGCTTCTTCGGCTGGACCACGCCGAAGGCATCGCAGAGGGCGCCGTCGGCATCGCTGGCCAGGTCGAAGCTGAAGCCCTGCTTCGCGCAGAAGTTCTGGTGCGACCTGATCGAGTCCTTCGACACCCCGATCACCGTCGCGCCGGCGCGCTTGAACTTGGGCAGAAGGGCGTTGAAGTCCAGGCCCTCGGTGGTGCAGCCGGGGGTGGAATCCTTGGGGTAGAAATACAACACCAGCCACTGTCCCGCGTAGGCCCCGAGGCTGGCGGGCTGGCCGCTGGACAGGGCCAGCGGGAGGTCGGGTACGCGGTCGCCGGGTTCGAGCATCTTCCTCAGTATTTCATCGGATCCATGATCGCGTCGAGGTTCAGGTGGTCGCAGAACTCGAGGAAGTCGTCGCGCAGCGCGGCGATGTGCATGTCGGCCGGCACGCCGATGGTCAGCTGCGCCGAGAACATGTCGGCGCCGGTCTGCATCGCCCGGTAGCGCGAGCAGTGCAGGCTTTCGATGGTGATGTGCTGTGAATCGAAGAAATCCGCCAGTTGGAACAGGATGCCCGGCTTGTCGGAGGCGATCACCTCGACCACGTAGGGCAGCAGGCTGGACTGCACCGGCTTGGGTCCGGTGCGGTACCACACCAGCTTCAGGCCTTCCTCGCGCTCCAGCTTGGTCAGCATGGTCTCCAGCTTGGCGACCGCGTCCCAGGACCCGGTCGCCAGGGCGGTGACCGAGACGTCGCGGCCGACCGTGGCCAAGCGGGTATCGACGAGGTTGCAGCCGGAGTCGGCGATGCGGCGGGTCACCGCCAGCAGGGGCGACTGCGGATGCGTGCTGTACGCATTGATCAGCAGGTGGTTTTCGTTCGGCGCAGGCCGGGCAGCAGGGTCGGTCAAGGCGGCGTCCGCACGGGAGGAGGTGGCGCGGGCAGGGCGGCCCGCCACGGAAACGCAGGATACTTGTCGCTGGTTTCCGCCCGCAAGTAAGATCAAGCCCGTTCCGCGTTCCCCGTCCCCCGCCGCGACGCCCGTCGCGCCTCCCTGCGAGCCCGCCCTTGCACCTGTCCGGCAGCATCACCGCGCTGGCCACGCCGTTCACGGCGGCCGGCGCCCTCGACCTCGACGCCTGGACGCGCCTTGTCGCCGCCCAGCTCGAGGCCGGCACCGCCGGCGTGGTGGTGGCGGGATCCACCGGCGAAGCCGCCGCGCTCACCGATGCCGAGTACGACACCTTGCTGGCGCGCGCGGTCGAGCAGGTCGGGGGACGCATTCCGGTGCTTGCCGGCACCGGGCTGTCCAATACCGCCAAGACGATCATCGCGTCCCGCCGCGCCGCCGCGCTCGGCGCCGACGGTGCCCTGGTGGTGACGCCGCCCTACGTGCGGCCGACCCAAGCCGGCTTGCTGGCGCACTTCCGCGCGGTGGCCGACGAGGGCGGGCTGCCGATCGTGTTGTACAACGTGCCGGGGCGCACCGGTTGCGACCTGTTGCCGGCGACCGCCGGCGAGTTATCCCTGCACCCGCAGGTGGTCGGGATCAAGGAAGCCCGGGCTGAGGCAGAGCGCATCGACGCCTTGCTGGCGTTCCGCCGTCCCGGCTTTGCGGTGCTCAGCGGCGACGACCCGACCGCCGCGCGGGCAATGCTCGCGGGTGCCGATGGAGTGGTTTCGGTGGCCAGCAACGTGGTTCCGCGCGCCTTCGTTCGCCTTTGCGGGCTCGCCATGGCGGGTGAAGCCGAGGCCGCGCACGAGTTCGATGCCCGCCTGCACAACCTCTACCATTTCCTCGGGGTCGAGCCCAATCCGATCCCGGTCAAGGCCCTGCTGGCGCTGGACGGGATCGGCCACGGGCTGCGCCTGCCCCTGCTGCCGCTATCATCCCCGCATGCCGCCGAGGCCGAGCGCCTGCACGCGGACATCGCCCAGCTCGAAGAACGTTGCCGCGCCATCGCGGCCTGACAGGAGAAACCGATGCACCGCACCCGCACCGCGTCCCATGCCCCGGCGCG
>JAFLEC010000185.1 GCA_017302095.1 Lysobacterales bacterium
ATCGGCAGCCTGTTCGCGGTGCAGGTGCCGCGCGCGCCGGCCTCGCTGGCGCCGCCCGCGCCCGCGCATCGACTGGACGGCCTGCGCGTGCTGGTCGTCGACAACCAACCCGAAGCGCTGTCCGCGTTGGCGGCGGTGTTGCGCGGCTGGGGTTGCGAGGTGGTCGCGGTGGCCGATGGCGCCGCGGCTCAGGCCGCGTTGGCCCAGCGCGCTTGCGCCTTGTGGATCTTCGACTACCACCTCGACGATGGCGACGATGGGGTGTCCCTGCATGCGCGCCTGGCCGCGCGCGGCGAGGCCGCGCCCTGCCTGATCCTCAGCGCGGACCAGACCGGCGCGGTACGGGTCGCCGCGCAGGAGGCCGGGTTGCCGCTGCTGGTCAAGCCATTGCGCCCGCTGGCGCTCAAGTCGGTGCTGGACCGGATGCTCGCGGCCCGCGCGGCGCGCCCGGTCTAGCGCGCGTAACCACGCAGCAGTTGCATCAACGAACCCGCCTCGGCGGCACGCTTTCCGGCATCGACTTCGCCGACCACCTGGTCCTGCAGTCGTTCGTCCAGTACCTCGAGCATCAATGCGTGCACCGCGCCGCGTACGGCGGCGATCTGCACCAGGAGGTCGTTGCACTCGACGCCGTTTTCCAGCGCGCGCTCGAGGGCGGTGACCTGGCCCGCTACCCGGCGCACGCGGGTGAGGAGCTTCTTGTTGTCACGGTTGACGTGGACCATGGCAAGGGCCTCGGAGGGGAAGGCGGAGGGTGCCGCACCGCGATGCCGGCTGACGTGCTTGCGGAGCGCGTCCTATCATGGGCACGGCGCAGGCGACGGGGTGCAGGACGCGATGGCGGGCAAGGCGAAGGCGCGTTTGAAGATCCGGATCGAATTCGACGGCGGCCTGGTGCTGGGTCCGGGCAAGATCGAATTGCTCGAAGGCATCCGCGAGACGGGGTCGATCTCCGCCGCGGGTCGGCGCATGCAGATGAGCTACAAGCGTGCCTGGGACCTGATCGACGCGATGAACCGCCATTTCGAGCCACCGGTGGTGATGGCGAGCAAGGGCGGCAGCGGCGGCGGCGGCGCCAGCCTGACCGCGGCCGGCGAGGCCGTCGTCGCGCACTACCGCAGGATCGAGGCGCATTGCGTGCAAGGAACGACTCCCGACGTCTCCGGACTGCTGAAGCGTCTCGCGCCCACTGGGTGATCAGGCATTCGCGATATTTCTGGGCGAATATAACGAGGCATGTGGCTGCCGACAAGCGCGGCGAGGTCAGAGGGCCGCGATCCAGTCGAGCAGGGCTTGGCGCTCGCCGGCCGCCAGGGCATCGAAGCGCATCCTGGCTCCGGTGGCGACACCGCCGTGCCAGGCGATCGCTTCCTCGATGCTGCGCGCACGGCCATCGTGCAGCAGCCGCAGGGCCCGGCCGCTTTCGACACTGACGCTGAGGCCCCACAACGGTGCGGTGCGCCAGAGGCTGGGCACGGGACGTCCGGCCAAGTCGCGATCCGCCAACCCGCGGCCGAGGTCGTGCAGGAGCAGATCGGTGTAGGGCGCGATCGTGCCGCCGTCGAGGGTCGGCATCGCCGGACGATGGCAATCCGCACAACCGATGCGGGCGAACACCCGGGCCTGGCCGGGGTTGCGCGCGAGCCGTGCGGCGGCAGCCGGCGTGCGCCGCATCGCCTCGTCCTGCTGGAAGGCCACCAGCGCCGCGAACAGGTCTGCCGCGACTTCGGGATCGCCGCCGGTCGGCGCGGACAGGCAAGCGTGGTCGAACGCTGCGCAATCGATCGCCGCATGCAGGGGATTGGAGAGCCCCATTTCGCGCGCGAAAGCCGCGCTGGTCTGGCTGGCAATGCTCGGTTCTGTGGCCTGCCAGCCGAAGCGCCCGACGGAGCGTCCGGTCGACGTCTCCCGCCAGGCGATGCGACCGCGTACGGCTGGCGCATGCGCAGCGGCCTCCGCGATCGCGGCCACCGGGATGCGTTCAAGCAGGCCGCTGCCGAGGACCGCAGGCGGCACCCGCGGCATGAGCACGAGGTCTTCCGGCGCGAAGCCCTCCGATCCGTGGAGTCGATAGACCGGCATGTGCAGCAGGACGCGGCTCCCGTCCGCCCGCGTGTAGGTGCGTTGCCGGTGATGCACCTCGATCCGCGCCTCGGGCGAGAAGCCCTCGATGGCCGCGGTATTGGCGACCTGGCCGAACTGCGGATGCCCGCGTACCACGCTGCCATCGGTCGCGCGCTGTCCGACCTGCACCACCATATCGGGCGGCAACGGACCGTCACCAGCGGGTCCACGGCCGCGTCGTCGGCTGTTGTGGCAGGCATCGCAGGAGGTCGCCACGAACTGCGGCCCCAGGCCATCTCGTCGTCCGCCACCGCTGCCGGCGGGCAGCCAACTGGTGTTGAAGACTGCATGGCCGAGGTCGAAGCGCGCTTGCCCGTGGGCGTCCAACGCGTGCCACGGCGTCGGCTCGCGGGCACTGTCCGCGATCCTGAGCGTCGACGGTGGCGCGAGGGCCCAGCCTGCGGCGGCCAGGGCCGCCATGCCCAGGCCGAGGGCACGCCGCCGGCTCATTTCGCGGCAGCGACGGCGGTCACCACGACGCCGGCCACGGCCGCATCGCCCCCGCTCAGCTGCAGCAGCAGGTCGCGACCCGCTGGCAAGTCGAACTCGACGATCTTGTGCACCAGGGGACAGCCGCGCCGCCCCTGGAAGTCCACCGACGGCAGCACCTTGCCGGCATCCACCACGTCGAGCCAATGGGCGGAAGTGAGCGAGATCCGGTAACGCCCGTCGACCGGGACGCGCAGCGCGACCATGCCGGCCGTCGCATTGTCCTCCAGCATCGGCTTGCCCGGTCGTGCGGCGAGCGACACCTCGCGTTGCGGATGCAGCGACAGATCGTGGCGCCGTCCAAGCGTGATCGGCGCCTGCGCGGCCTGCGGCATGCGCGCCGCCTCGAGCAGGACGCCTGGCGCCTGCAGGACCGCAAGTTCGGTGCGCACGTCCCAAGCGAAGCCCTCGCAGCCCGCGGGCAATGCCAGTTCGGCGGCGACACAGCTGGCCGGGGCGAGGAAGAGCAGGGCAGCGAGCAGGATGGGCAATGGGCGCACGACAGGATCTCTCGATATGTTCATTGGAATATATCCGAAGCGGAGGCGGAGCGACGGACTGGCCGGCCATCGTCCATGGCGACTTCGCAACACAGCGTGCCCGCTGGCGCCTGTTGCATATCCGAGGCTGCGCGCATACTCGACGGCCACCCACCCCGAGGATCGCCCGATGACCGTGAAAGCCTTTGGCGCGCATGCCGCCGACCAGCCCGTGGTGGCGATGGACATCTTCCGCCGCGAACCGGGGCCCCGCGACGTCCAGATCGAGATCGCGTATTGCGGCGTCTGCCACTCCGACCTGCACACGGTGCGCTCGGAATGGCCCGGCACCCTGTATCCGTGCGTGCCCGGGCACGAGATCGTCGGCCGCGTCGGCGCGGTCGGCGCCGAGGTGACCGGCTTCAGGCCCGGCGACCTGGTCGGCGTCGGCTGCCTGGTCGACAGCTGTCGGCATTGCGCCTCCTGCGAGGAGGGCCTGGAGCAGTACTGCACCAACGGTTTCGTCGGCACCTACAACGGGCCGACATCCGACGCGCCCGGGCATACGCTCGGTGGTTACGCCCAGCGCATCGTGGTCGACCAGCGCTTCGTGGTGCGCATCCGCCACCCTGAGTCGCAACTCGCCGCGGTGGCGCCGCTACTGTGCGCCGGCATCACCACGTATTCCCCGCTGCGCCACTGGGGCGCCGGTCCCGGCAAGAAGGTGGGCATCGTCGGCATCGGCGGCCTCGGCCACATGGGCATCAAGATCGCGCATGCGATGGGCGCGCACGTGGTGGCGTTCACCACCAGCGAATCCAAGCGCGCGGAAGCGCATGCGCTCGGCGCCGACGAAGTGGTGAATTCGAAGGATCCGGCGCAGATGCAGGCGCACGCGGGCAGCTTCGACTTCATCCTCAACACGGTCGCCGCGCCGCACGTGCTGGATGCGTACACCGTATTGCTGAAGCGCGACGGCACCCTGTGCCTGGTCGGCGCGCCGGCCTCGCCGCATCCGTCGCCGGCGGTGTTCAACCTGATCTTCGGGCGCAAGGCGATCGCCGGGTCGCTGATCGGTGGCCTGCCGGAGACCCAGGAGATGCTCGACTTCTGCGCCGAGCACGGGATCGTCGCCGACATCGAGATGATCCGCGCCGACGAGATCGAGGCCGCCTACGAGCGGATGCTGCGCAGCGACGTCAAGTACCGCTTCGTGATCGACACCGCGTCGATGGGCTGAGGGCGGCGCCGGCCGTGTCAGCCTTCGAGCTGGCGCGCCGGGTCGGAGAGTTCGAGTTCGCGCAGGACCACGCCCGCCTGGGTGCGGTTGCGCACGCCGAGGCGCTCGAAGATCGCGGTGAGGTGCGCCTTCACCGTGCGTTCCTGCACGTCCAGGCGGTCGGCGATCTGCTTGTTGAGCAGGCCCTCGGCGACCAGCGCGAGCACGCGGAACTGCTGCGGCGAGAGGCTGGCGAGGCGGGCGGCGAGGGCGGCGTCGTGCGGCGAGCTC
>JAFLEC010000186.1 GCA_017302095.1 Lysobacterales bacterium
CACATCGGCGGCCCGCGGGGGCTGTGCTAGCGTTCCGGGTCCCGATCCGCCGGAGCGCGCCGATGTCCCAGTTGTCCAATGCCTGCCTGATCGCCGGCCTCGCCATCGCCGGCGGCGCCTCGGCGCAATCCCCCGGCGACCAGGACCCGTACGCCTGGCTGGAGGACGTGCAGGGCGCGCGCGCGATGGACTGGGTCAAGGCCCGCAACGCCAAGGCCGAGGCCGAAATCGCCGGCACCCCCGCGTTCAAGTCGCTGGAAGCCGACATCCGCGCGATCCTCGACTCCGACGCCAAGATCCCGGGTGTCGAGAAGATCGGCGACCACTACTACAACTTCTGGAAGGACAAGCAGCATGAGCGCGGCATCTGGCGCCGCACCACGCTGGCCGAATACCGCAAGCCCGACCCGAAGTGGGAAACCGTGCTCGACCTCGATGCGCTGAATGCCGCCGAGGGCGCCAAGTGGGTCTGGCACGGCGCCGATTGCCTGCGCCCGAAGTACCAGCGCTGCCTGATCGCGCTGTCGCCGGGCGGTTCCGACGCCGACGTCACCCGCGAGTTCGACCTCGCCACCAGGCAGTTCGTGAAGGACGGGTTCTCGCGCCCGGAGGCCAAGGGCGGGCTGGCCTGGATCGACGAGGACACGGTCTACGTGTTCACCGATTTCGGCGAGGGCACGCTGACCAGCTCGGGCTATCCGAACATCGTCAAGGAATGGAGGCGCGGCACCCCGATGTCGGCGGCGAAGATCGTCTACGAGGGCAAGCCGGGCGACATGTACATCGCCGCCAGCCGCGACCACACGCCGGGCCACCAGCGCGACTTCGTGAGCCGCACGATCGCGTTCTGGAACGACGAGCTGTACCTGCGCAAGGCCGACGGCAGCCTGGCCAAGGTCGAGGCGCCGAACTCCGCGCAGAAGGGCGTGCACAAGGACTGGCTGCTGCTCGAGCTGCGCGACCCCTACGAAGCGGGCGGCAAGACCTACGCACCCGGCTCGCTGATCGCCACCCGCTTCGACGACTTCATGGCCGGCAAGCGCGACTTCAGCGTGCTGTTCGCGCCCGACGAGAAGTCCTCGCTGGCGGGCTACACGTGGACCAAGGACCACCTGGTCCTCAACGTCATGGAGGACGTGAAGAACCGCCTGTCGGTGCTGACCCCGGGCAAGGACGGTTGGGCACGGTCCGCGTTCGTCGGCGCGCCGAGCATCGGCAGCGTCGGCGTCGGCGCGGTGGATGCCGACGACAGCAACGCGGTGTGGCTGACCGCCACCGACTTCCTGACCCCGACCACGCTGTCGATCGCGGAGATCGGCAAGCAGCCCGAGGTGCTGAAGTCCAACCCGGTGTTCTTCGACGGCAGCAAGCACGTCATGGAACAGCACTTCGCGACGTCGAAGGACGGCACCAAGGTGCCGTACTTCCTGGTGCGGCCGAAGGACCTGGCGTTCGACGGCAAGGCGCCGACCCTGCTGTACGGCTACGGCGGCTTCACCGTGTCGATGACGCCGACCTACTCGGGCGGGATCGGCAAGGGCTGGCTGGAGAAGGGCGGCGTGTACGCGCTGGCCAACATCCGCGGCGGCGGCGAGTACGGCCCGCGCTGGCACCAGGCCGCGCTCAAGGCCAACCGCCACAAGGCCTACGAGGATTTCGCGGCGATCGCCGACGACCTCGTCGCGCGCAAGATCACGTCGCCCCGGCACCTCGGCACCATGGGCGGCAGCAACGGCGGCCTGCTGATGGGCAACATGCTGACCCAGTACCCGGAGAAGTTCGGCGCGATCGTGGTGCAGGTGCCGCTGCTCGACATGAAGCGCTACAGCAAGCTGCTGGCGGGCGCCTCGTGGATGGCGGAGTACGGCGATCCCGACACCGCCGACTGGGACTTCATCAGGACCTTCTCGCCCTACCACCTGTTCGATCCGAACAAGGACTACCCGCCGACCTTCTTCGCGACCTCGACCAAGGACGACCGCGTCCACCCGGCGCATGCGCGCAAGATGATGGCGATGATGGAAGCCGCCGGGAAGGACGTCCGCTACTACGAGAACATCGAGGGCGGCCACGGCGGCGCCGCCAACAACGCGCAGGCCGCGCACATGAATGCGTTGGCCTACACCTTCCTGTGGCAGCAGCTCACCAAGGATGGCGCGGCGAGCGAACCCGGGGACGCCGACCCGCCGAAGCGCGAGCGTCGTCCGCGCGGCGCGATCTCGGGATCCCGCCTGTAACTGCACGTGTCGCGCCCGCATCATGGCGGGCGGACTTTCGATCGGTCCCTGCAGGGATGCTTCCTCGATCGAAACCGATTGTTCCTACCCGTGGCGGCGACGCACCACGTGACGCCGCCGCCCGACCGGAGCCCACGATGAAACCGCATGCCCTCCTGCTCGCACTCGCCTTCGCCATGACCACACCCATCCACGCTGCCGATTCCCCGACCCCGCCCGACGTGGCGAAGAAGCCGCACACCGTGCGCGCCCCGTTCGGCGCCGAGCGCCAGGACGAGTACTACTGGCTGCGCGACGACAAGCGCGAGAACCCGGAGATGCTCGGCTACCTGAAGGCGGAAAACGCCTATGCCGATGCGCTGCTCGCGCCGACCAAGCCGGTGCAGGACGCGATGTACGGCGAGATCGTCGCCCGCATCAAGCAGGACGATGCCTCGGTGCCGTTCCGCGAGCGCGGCTGGTGGTACTACAGCCGTTTCGAGGCGGGCAAGGACTATCCGGTGCACGCCCGCCGAAAGGACGCCGGCGGCATCGACGCGATCTCGATCCAGCGCGCCAACGAGGCCGGCGACTTCGCGGGCGAGGAAGTCCTGCTGGACGTCAACGCGCTGGCCGCCGGCAAGGATTACTTCGCGGTGGGCGGGCGCGATGTCAGCCAGGACAACCGCTGGCTGGTCTACGGGGACGACACCAACGGCCGCCGCCAGTACACGCTGCGGGTGAAGGACCTGGCGACCGGCAAGACCCTGCCCGACGCCATCCCCGGCACCGCCGGATATGCGGTGTGGGCGGACGACAACAAGACCTTCTTCTACATCGAGAACGATCCCGAGACCCTGCTGAGCAAGCGCGTCCGCAAGCACGTGGTGGGCACCGACCCGAAGGCCGACCCGGTCGTCTACGAGGAAGCCGACGATACGTTCTACATGGGCCTCGGCCGCACCCGCGACGACGCCTACATCGTGATCGCGCTGGACAGCACGGTGTCCAACGAAACCCGCTATGCGCCGGCGTCGGATCCCGCGCAGTTCAAGGTGCTGGCGCCGCGCGCGCGCGACGTCGAGTACGACGCCGACCACCACGGCGGCCGCTGGGTGATCCGCACCAATGCCGACGGCGCGACCAACTTCAAGCTGGTCACCGCCGCCGACGGCAGCGCCTCGCGCAAGGACTGGCGCGACTGGGTCGCGCACGACCCGCGGGTGTTCATCGAGGGCATCGAGCTGTTCGACGGGTTCGCGGCGATCGCCGAGCGCTCGGGCGGACTGGAGCGCGTGCGCATCCTCAAGGACGGCGCCTCGGACTACGTGAAGGCTGACGAGACCGCGTACTCGATGGGCCTGGACGTCAACGCCGAGCCGGCCACCGACTGGTTGCGCTACAGCTACACCTCTCTGGCGATGCCGGCGACGACCTACGAGATCAACGTAAGGACCGGCGAGCGCCGCGAGCTCAAGCGCCAGCCGGTGCCCGGCTACGACCCGGCGAACTACGTGACCGAACGCCTGTGGGCGACCGCCCGCGACGGCACCAAGGTCCCGGTGTCGATCGTGTACCGCAAGGGCTTCGCAAAGGACGGCAAGGCCGCGTTGCTGCAGTACGGCTACGGCAGCTACGGCGCGTCGATGGATCCGGGGTTCTCGGTGACCACCGTCAGCCTGCTCGACCGCGGCATGGCCTACGCGATCGCGCACATCCGCGGCGGCCAGGAGATGGGCCGGCAGTGGTACGAGGACGGCAAGCTGCTGCACAAGCAGAACACCTTCACCGACTTCATCGACGTCACCGATTTCCTCGTGAAGGAAGGTTACGCGGCGAAGGACCGGGTGGCGGCCTTGGGCGGCAGCGCCGGCGGCCTGCTGATGGGCGCGGTCGCCAACATGGCGCCGGAGAAGTACCGGGTGATCCTCTCGCAGGTGCCGTTCGTGGACGTGGTGACCACGATGCTCGACCCGAGCATCCCGCTGACCACCAACGAATACGACGAGTGGGGCAATCCCGAGCAGAAGCAGTACTACGACTACATGCTGGGCTATTCGCCGTACGACAACCTCGCGCGCAAGGCGTACCCGGCGATGTTCGTGGGCACCGGGCTGTGGGATTCGCAGGTGCAGTACTGGGAGCCGACCAAGTACGTCGCCCGCCTGCGCGACCTGAACGCGTCGCAGGCGCCGGTGGTGTTCCGCACCAACATGGAGGCCGGCCACGGCGGCAAGTCGGGTCGCTTCCGCCGCTATCGCGAGCAGGCCGAGATGTACGCGTTCATGCTCGACCAGCTGGGCGTCGAAGCCGGCAAGTGAATTGCGCCAGCCCCGCCGCACCGGCTCG
>JAFLEC010000187.1 GCA_017302095.1 Lysobacterales bacterium
CGCAGGTACATCAGCCACAGCAACAGCCCAACGAGCACCGTGTGCAGGACGATGTCGGCCACCGAGACGCCTATGCGCAGCCTGCGCTCCTCGCGCAGGTCGGGCGTCCACTCCTGGCGCAGCAGGCTGCCCAGGGCGGCCCAACGGCCGAGCATCGCCGGGCTGCGGGGAATCGCACGCAACGGACGCTGCGCGAACGCGTCCACCAAGGCGGGCGCCGGCGCGCCAGGGGCATGCGCATCCACGCGCGGTTGCGCGTCGAGCCAGCCCTGCCATCCGGTCGGCAACTGCCCCGGCACCTCGGGGCGCAGGCTCTTGCGCTGGCGCCGCTGGTTGAGCGCGGCGATGACGTCAGCGGCTGTCGTCACGCGCCGGTCCCGGACTCAGGCGGCGTCGCGCGGCAGGTAGGGCGCGTCACCGCTGGCATGGTCGGTGGCGTCGCGCACGGCGGTCACCCCGGCCACTTTCTCCAGCAATGTCTTCTCGATCCCTTCCTTGAGGGTGACGTTGGCCATGCCGCAACCATGGCAGCCGCCGCCGAAACGCAGCACGACCACGCCCTCCGCGGTGACTTCCTGCAGGCTCACATGGCCGCGGTGCTGGGCCAGTTGCGGGTTGATCTCATGCTCCAGCGTCCAGCGCACCCGTTCCACCAGCGAGGCCTCCGCACCCGGGGTCACGCCCTTGATCCGCGGCGCGCGGATCTGCAGCTGGCCGCCGGTCTGCAGCGCCTGGTAGTCGATCCGGGCGCCCTCGAGGAAGGGCACGCTCGGCGCGTCCAGCCACAGGGTGAAGCCCTCGCAATCGACCGCCCATTCGTCGCCGCCGAGGTCGGCGGGTTCGGCGAACTCCAGGCGCACGTCGGCGCGCGGCGTGCCGGGGTCGCGCGCGGATAGGCGAACGCCCAGCCCCGGCAGGCCTTCGCGTTCGATCAACTTGCGGAAATGGGACTGCGCGGCTTCGGTGATCTCGATCATGCCGCTATTCTAGGCATAGCCGCCGGCGCCGGCCCGGTGCGACGCGCGGCTCGCCCCTCCCCGTTCAGCCGTCGAGCCCCGCCATGACCGACCTCGTCCCGCTCGCCCAAGCCCGTTGCGCCCCGCGCCGCGGCCAGGAGCACCGCCTCACCGAGGCCAGCATCCGTGAGCTGATGCCACAGCTGGTGGGCTGGTCGCTGGTCGAAGGCGGCCATGCGTTGGCCAAGACCTTCCGGTTCGCGGATTACCACCGCACGATCGGCTTCGTGAACGCGCTGGCGCACGTCGCCAACCGCGAGGACCACCATCCAGACCTGTCGGTGCACTACGACCGCTGCGAGGTGCGCTGGTCGACCCACGACGTCGGCGGCCTGAGCGAGAACGACTTCATCTGCGCGGCCAAGACCGACGCGCTGGTGGCCTGACCTCGTCAGCCCAGGCGGTCCAGCACGTCCAGCAACTCCGGCGCCAGCGGCGCACTGAGCGCATAGGGCGACTTCCCGCCATCCAGCGCGAACGCCAGGCTCGCGGCGTGCAGGAACAGGCGCTTCAGCCCGACCTGCTCGCGCAGGCGCTTGTTTGCGGCCTCGTCCCCGTACTTGTCGTCGCCGGCGACCGGATGGCCGATATGCCGGGCGTGCACGCGGATCTGGTGGGTGCGGCCGGTTTCGATGCGGACCTCGCAGTAACTCTGGCCGCCGCGCCGCTCCAGCACGCGGAAATGGCTCAACGAGGGCTTCCCGCCCGGCTGGACCTGCACATGCCGCTCGCCGCCCTGGCGCAGGCCCACGTGCAGGGGCGCGTCCACCGACATCAGTCCATCCGGCATGCGACCGGCCAGCAGGGCCAGGTAGCGTTTCTCGATGCCGGCGCCATGGTCCTCGCGCAGCAGCGCCTGCAGCTCGACCAGCGCCGAGCGCTTCTTGGCGATGACCATCAGGCCGGAAGTATCGCGATCCAGCCGATGGACCAGCTCGAACGATTCGTTCGGGCGCAGCGCACGCAAGGTCTCGATGACCCCGAACGACACCCCGCTGCCGCCGTGGCTGGCCATCCCCGACGGCTTGCTGATCGCCAACAGCCTCGCGTCCTCGAACACGATGGCCGACTCCAGCGCCGCCAACAGCCCCTTCGGCGGTGGCGATTTGCCGTCTTCGTCCGGCATCTGCAGGCGAACAGGCGGGACCCTGACCTCATCGCCCGCCTCCAGCTTGCGCTCCGCCTTGGCCCGGCCGCCGTTGACCCGGACCTGCCCGCTGCGCACGAGCTTGTAGACCAGTGAGCGCGGCGCGCCCTTGAGCTGCCCCAGCAGGAAATTGTCCAGGCGCTGGCCGGCCCTGTCCGCGGGGACCGTCACGGTGCGTGCGCCGGTCGCCGGCGCCGAGGTGTCCGGCTGTCTCATGGGGATGTGATCTGGTACACTCGGCTGGCGATGTAAGGGTTTGATTTCGCTGGGAAGTCGATCGGCCGAAAGCCTGTCTTCCGTGCGATCCCGCTGCAGTGTCGTGGCCACCGCCCCCGGGGCGGACATGTTAACGGCTGCGCGGCAGGCCCGCGCATCGCCGGACCCCAGGTCCGGTGGACGCTGAACATGTCCCGCGCGATGTCCCCCAAGTGCCCAGGCACCAGGTGCGTCGCCGGCCCGCAACAACACAATGGAAGAGCGCTCCCGCGGCCCGCCGTGGTGTCGTAGCGCTGGAACACTCGGGGCGACGCGGCGCGCGATGCGCGGCTGCGGCGCCCGCGGTATCCAGAGGCGAAACGCCCCCGGCGTTCCGCGCAACACGCGCAGCGGCGAGTCATCGCCCATGCGCGGCAGGAGCGCGCGAGGAACGCAACAATGAAGCGAATGCTTATCAATGCCACGCAGGCCGAAGAACTGCGCGTGGCCATCGTCGACGGCCAGACCCTGTACGACGTCGACATCGAACAGCCGGCCAAGGACAACAAGAAGTCCAACATCTACAAGGGCCGCATCACCCGGCTCGAGCCCTCGCTCGAGGCCGCCTTCGTCGAATACGGCGCGGAACGCCACGGCTTCCTGCCGATGAAGGAAATCTCCCGCGACTACTTCCAGGCCGGCGTCGACCCGAACAAGGGCACGATCCGCGAACTCCTGCGCGAAGGCCAGGAAGTGGTGGTCCAGGTCGACAAGGAAGAGCGCGGCAACAAGGGCGCCGCCCTGACCACGTTCATCTCGCTGGCCGGCCGCTACATGGTGCTGATGCCGAACTCGCCGACCGCGGGCGGCGTCTCGCGCCGGATCGAGGGCGACGACCGCGCCGAGCTGAAAAAGGCGATGGACGCGCTGTCCATCCCCGACGACATGGGCGTGATCATCCGCACGGCCGGCGTCGGCCGCGATGCCGAAGAGCTGCAGTGGGACCTCGACTACCTGCTCAGCATCTGGCGCGCGATCGCCGAGGCCGCGCTGAGCAAGCCCGCGCCGTTCCTGATCTACCAGGAGTCGCGCCTGATCGTGCGCGCCCTGCGCGACTACATGCGCAGCGACATCGGCGAGATCCTGGTCGACACCCCGGAGATGTACGCCGAGGCGCTGGAGTTCGTCGAACAGGTGATGCCGCACAACAAGCGCAAGCTGAAGCACTACACCGACGACACGCCGCTGTTCAATCGCTTCCAGATCGAATCCCAGATCGAGAACGCCTACGAGCGCACCATCCGCCTGCCCTCCGGCGGCGCGCTGGTGATCGACCAGACCGAGGCCCTGACCGCGGTCGACGTCAACTCGGCACGCGCCACCAAGGGCGGCGACATCGAGGAAACCGCCTTCAACACCAACCTGGAGGCGGCCGAGGAAGTGGCCCGCCAGCTGCGCCTGCGCGACCTCGGCGGCCTGGTGGTGATCGACTTCATCGACATGTCGTCGAACAAGCACCAACGCGAAGTCGAGAACCGCCTGCAGAATGCACTGAAGTACGACCGCGCGCGCGTGCAGCTGGGCCGCATCTCGCGCTTCGGCCTGCTGGAGATGAGCCGCCAGCGCCTGCGTCCGTCGCTGGGCGAGGCCAGCCAGATCGTCTGCCCGACCTGCGAAGGCCATGGCCGCATGCGCAGCGTCGAGTCGCTGTCGCTGTCGATCATCCGCGTCGCCGAGGAGCACGCGATGAAGGACAACACCGGCCAGGTGCTGGTGCAGGCGCCGGTCGAGATCGCGAATTTCCTGCTCAACGAGAAACGCAGCGCGCTGCGCGAGATCGAGCAACGCCACGATGCCCCGATCGTGATCGTCGCCGACGAACAACTGCACACGCCGCACTACGAAGTGACCCGCATCCGCGAGAACGAGCTCGGCGAAGAGACCAGCAAGCCCAGCTACCAGCGCGGTACGCCACGCAAGCTGGCGACGCTTTCGCTGACCAAGGCCCAACTCAACATCCCGCCGGCCCCGGCGGTGACCAAGGTCAAGCCCGCGCAGCCCGCGCCGCTGCGCGAGCCCAAGCCGATGCCGGTCGAGGCCCCTGCCCCGCAACCGGTGGCCCAGGTCCCGGCGCCGCAGCCGGTGCAGGCGACCGGTGGCGTGAT